>NZ_JBEGDJ010000009.1:0-114173 GCF_040191335.1 Nocardioides sp. YIM 152588
CTGTGGCGGCACCGCGACGGCGTCGTGGCCGGCCCGGCCGCGGCGCTCGCGGTCGTGGTCACCGCCGTGATGGCGTTCGTCCTGCTCGGGCGCAGCCCCGACTTCCTGCCGTGGCTGCGCTGGGTCGTGCTGGTGCTCGGGATCGCCGCGGCGGTCGTTCTGGCCGGCCTGCGCTGGCTCCCCCCGCGCCTGGTGGCGGCGGCCGCCGCCGTCGCGGTCGTGGCGGGCCTGGCCGGCCCGACGGCGTACGCCGTCCAGACGGCCGGCACCGCGCACACCGGGTCGCTGCCCACCGCCGGTCCGAGCACCGGCGGCGGGTTCGGGGGTCGCGGTGGTCCCGGCGGTCCGCCCGGCGACGGCGGCGCCGGAGGGCGCCCCACCCCGCCGCAGGGCCAGCAGGGTCAGGCCGGCCCGATGGGCGGCGGGCCGCCGGGCGGCCAGGCGGGCGCCCAGGCGGGCGGTGGCGCCGGGGGCCTCCTCAACGGCAGCGACCCGAGCGCCGAGCTGACGGCGCTGCTCGCCGCCGACGCGGACGACTACACCTGGGTGGCGGCGGCCGTCGGCTCCAACAACGCGTCCGGCTACCAGCTGGCCACGGAGGAGCCGGTGATGGCGATCGGCGGCTTCAACGGGTCGGACCCGAGCCCGACGCTGGCGGAGTTCCAGGACCACGTCGCGGCCGGCGAGATCCACTACTTCATCGGCGGCGGGGGGTTCGGCCGGTCGATGGGCGGCAGCGGCGCCAGCAGCGAGATCGCGGCCTGGGTGCAGGAGAGCTTCGCGTCGACCACCGTCGACGGCGTCACCGTCTACGACCTGACGACGGGCACGGCGTCGTGACGACCGCGCAGCCCTGGGAGCAGCCGACCGTCGGCGCCGGGCCCGACGCCCGGTCGGCGACCACCACGGTGGAGGTCGTCATCCCGGTCTACAACGAGGAGCGGGACCTCGCCCGGTCGGTCGAGCGGGTACGCGAGCACCTGCAGACCCTCCCCTGGACCGCGCGGGTGACGATCGCCGACAACGCGAGCACCGACGGTACGGCCGTGATCGCACGCCGGCTGGCGCACGCCCACGACGACGTCCGCGTCGTCCACCTCGCCGAGAAGGGGCGGGGACGCGCCCTCAAGCGGGTCTGGTCCGAGTCGGACGCCGCGGTGCTCGTCTACATGGACGTCGACCTGTCGACCGACCTCAACGCGCTGCTGCCGCTGGTGGCGCCGTTGATCTCCGGCCACTCCGACCTGGCGATCGGCACCCGCCTCGGGCAGGGGTCGCGGGTCGAGCGCGGCCCGAAGCGCGAGCTGATCTCGCGCGGCTACAACCTGCTGCTGCGCGGCACCCTGCGCGCCCACTTCTCCGACGCCCAGTGCGGCTTCAAGGCGATCCGCGCCGAGGTGGCACGCGAGGTGCTGCCACTGGTCGAGGACGACGCGTGGTTCTTCGACACCGAGCTGCTGGTGCTCGCCGAGCGGGCCGGCCTGCGGATCCACGAGGTACCGGTGGACTGGGTCGATGACCCCGACAGCCGGGTCGACCTCTGGCGCACGGCCCGCGACGACGTACGGGGCATCCTGCGGGTCGGCCGGGGCCTGCTCTCCGGACGGCTGCCGGTGGGCGAGGTCGCCGAGCGCGTCGGCCGGGCCTCGGCCGACGCGGGCGGCGGGCGGCTCGGCATGCAGGTGGTCATGTTCGGGCTCGTCGGCGTCGCCTCGACCGTCGCGTACGCCGTCCTGTACCTGGTGCTGCGGGGGCCGTTCTCGCCGTTCACGGCGAACCTGCTCGCCCTGCTGCTCACCGCGATCGCGAACACGGCCGCCAACCGCCGGGTCACGTTCGGCATCCGCGGCCGCCGCGGCGCGGTCGGCCACCAGGTGCGCGGCCTGATCGTCTTCGGTGTCGGGCTGGCCGTGACCAGTGGCGCGCTGTGGCTGCTGCACGCCTCGGGAACGCCGGGCGCGGCGGTGGAGGTCGCGGTTCTCACCGCCGCCAACCTGGCGGTGACCGTGATGCGGTTCGTCGCGATGCGGGTGTGGGTATTCACGCACCGTGTCCGCCCCAGGGGTGTCGTGGCGGGCTGAGGCATGCGTCGTCACATCCCGATTGGCCCCGAAATCGGCCTTCGGGGGGCCAATCGGGATGTGACGACGGCCCCGCCGCCCCGGCCTACTCCCGGATGGGCGCCACGTCGTGCACCGACTCCCCGACGTACGCACGGGAGACCAGCGAGACGAAGTACTCGACCGCGTCCTCGCTCGGCGAGAACGGACCCGGCGCGTAGTGGGGTGACTCCAGGCCGCGCTGGACCGACTCGCAGGCCGCCCAGTCCTGGCGGTTGGTGAGGTCCCAGAACTCCACGGCGAAGGCGGGGTCGGGCACGGTGCCGTCCGGTCCGGGGCGCAGGTACCAGGAGCACTCGATCCAGGTCCGGCCCGGCGCCAGCGGCACCAGCCGGTGGGTCATCACGTAGTCGGGGTGCGCGGAGACGAGCAGGTTGGGCAGCAGGTGGACGTACTCCACGGCGGTCGGCGCGACGCCGGGGATCGGGTGGCCGCCGGACTCCCCCGTCAGGGACATCGTCGCCATCCCGTCGCGCAGGTCCATCGAGCCACCCACCCACGCGCCGGGCAGGTCGTAGTTGTCGCCGGAGGTCGGCGGGCTGACCTGGCACAGCTCGGGGTGGATCAGCGGGCAGTGGTAGCACTCGTGGTAGTTCTCCGCGACGATCTTCCAGTTCGCGGCGATCTCGTAGGTGTGCCGGTCGGCCAGCCTCAGCGCGGCGGGGTCGTAGGGCTCGACGATCCCGCCCAGGTCCCCCAGCCACGCCTCGAACGACACCAGCTCGGGGTCGCCGAGCGGGCGCAGGGCGTGCCCGAAGACCCACCCCGCCCACAGGGCCACCGGCAGCTCCACCAGCCCGTACGCCGCCGCGTCGAAGCCGGGCTGGTCGCGGTAGCCGGGAGCGGCCTGCAGCTCGCCGGCGAGGTCGAAGGACCACGCGTGGTAGGAGCAGAGCACCGAGCGCCGCGCCGAGGCGTCGCCGTCCGGGAGCAGCTCGTGGGCGCGGTGCCGGCAGGTGTTGGCGAACATCCGGACCGTGCTGCCGTCGCGGGTGAGCAGCGCCGAGACGTCGCCGACCATCACCGCCCGCTGGGTCGCCGGCCGGCCGTCGTCGAGGTCGGTGGGCAACAGCTCCTCGAGCCTGCCCAGGCACGTCCAGCCGCCGGCGAACAGGTGGCGCCGCTCCCAGGCCAGCACCTCCTCGGAGGTGTAGGCCTCGGCGGGCAGCATCGCCGGCACGGCCCCGCCCCGCGCACGCACCTCGGCCTGCAGCCGCTCCAGGTCCCCCATGCCGGTCTCCTTGCTCCCTAGACGAGCCAGTGTGCCGCGAACGACGGGTCGGTGAGGGCCGGTCGGTCCAACGCGAACGTCGGGGACGCGGCCGCGCCCGGGTCGACGACGAGCTCGGCCAGCAGCCGCCCGAAGGTCGGTGCGAACTTGAAGCCGTGGCCCGCACCGAGGCCGACCACCAGCGACGGGTGCCCCGGCACCCGGTCGATGACGAAGTCGCGGTCGGGGGTGAGCGTGTACTGGCAGCGCAGCGACCGCACCGGCCGGCCGGCGCCGGGAAGGGTCCGGGCCACATGGCCGGCGAGCAGGTCGAGCATCGCCTCGTCGGGGTCGGTGCCCCGCGCGTCCGGGTCCACCGCCGGACCCCCGCAGTCCTGGGCTGCCTTGATCGTCGCCTCCCCGTAGCAGGGGAAGCCGTAGAAGGACGGCTCGTCCATCCAGATCCACAGCGGCATCCGGTCGGGCGCGAACTCCTCCGGCCGCTCGGGCCGGAAGTACGTCGCCTGCTCGAGCGTGACGGTCAGCGGCAGCTCGTGCCCCAGCGGCGCCAGCAGCCGGTTGGTCCAGGCGTCGGCGCAGAGCACCACCGCGCCGCACTCGTACGTCGTGCCGTCGGCCAGCGTCACCGAGGTTCCGGTGACCGCGGCCACCGCGGCGTTGCCGCGCAGCGCCGCGCCCTGCCCCCGGGCCAGCTCCTGCATGGCCGCGGTGCCGGGTCCGGCGGGGACGATCGCGCCGCGCTCCTGGTACAGCCCCACGGTGCCCTCCGGCAGCGTGAACTGCGGCCACCGGGCCTCGATCTCGGCGACGTCCAACAGCTCGAACGGGACGCCGACCTCGGTGAGCGCGTCGGTGTAGTCGATCATCGGGATCGCCGGGTCGGTCGGGAACAGGTCGAGCCCGCCGACCACGGTCACCAGCTCGCGACCGGCCTCGGCGGACAGGTCGGCCCAGTCGTCGTACGCGTCCTGGGTCAGCCGGACGTACTCGGGGGTGTGGTAGCTGTGCCGCAGGATGCGGCTGGTGTCGTGGCTGGCTCCCCGTGAGTGGCCCAGCTCGAACTGCTCCAGCCCGAGCACGCTCAGCCCGCGCCGGGCCAGCTGCCAGGCGGCCGCGGAGCCCAGGGCACCGAGGCCCACCACCACGGCGTCGTACCGCTCAGTCATCATCGTCTCCCTCGGGGGCGGCCAGCCGCGGCAGCAGCCAGCGGCGGATGTCGGCGGAGTCGTCCTCCATCGGCGCGAACCACCCGTGCGTGTAGGAGCGCGACGACATGCCGCGCTGCACGGACTCGCAGATCGCCCAGTCCTGCTGGTTCACCAGGTCCCACAGGTCACCCGCGTCGGAGGGGTCGAAGCCCGGGTCGGCCACCGCGGCGGGGTGGAAGAGCAGCAGGCACTCGATGCGGGTCCGGTCCACCGACTGCGGCGCGAGCACGAAGGCGGCGACGTGGTCCGCCGATGCCGAGAGCATCAGGTTGGGGTGCACCAGCTCGCCCTTGTGGCGCACCCGCTCGTCCTCGTCGAGGCCGGGCAGCGGCGCGCGGTCGGTGGTGCCCGACGTCGTGAAGGTCCACGCACCCTCGCGGTGCGGCACCCCGCTGTCCCAGTCGATGCCACCGCCGCCGCCACCGAAGGCCGGCACCAGCCGGGTGAGCTCGGGGTGGACCGGGCCGCAGTGGTAGCACTCGTTGTAGTTCTCGGTGACCACCTTGTAGTTGGCGGCCACCTCGTAGGTGAACCGCAGCCCGGTCACCAGCTCGCCCATCCCGTAGTTGGCCAGGGTCCGCGCGGGCCGCGCCATCGCCTCGGCCAGCGGCGCCGCCGGGGCGCCCAGGTGGACGAAGACGAAGCCCGCCCACTCGTCGACGGCGACCCGGTTGAGCGAGAAGTCCGGAAGGTCGGCCTCGGTGAGGTCGGCGTGCGGGGCCCTGATCAACGAGCCGTCGAGGCGGTAGGTCCAGGAGTGGTAGGGGCAGCGGAGCGAGCCCGCCGCGGTGCAGACGGTCTCCGCGCCCGGCACCGACGCGACCAACTGGGCGCCCCGGTGCCGACAGACGTTGTACGCCGCGTGCAGCACGCCGCCGTCGTCGCTGGTGACCAGCACGGACTCCCCGACCACGTCCACCACCGCGAGGCGGCGCGGCTGGTCCAGGCCGAGGTCGTCGCGGCGGCCGACGCAGAGCCACTCGCCGAACAGCACCCGGTCCCGCTCCGCGGCGAAGGCGGCGGGGTCGACGTAGAGCTCGCGCGGCAGCGCGGCCTGCAGCCCGCCCGGGCCGCCACCCATCGCGCGGCTCACCCCGTCGCTCACGACGGCACGCTCTGCCGGGCGGCGACCAGGTGGCAGGCGCAGCCGCCGCTCGCGGGCAGCACCGGCAGCAGCGCCCGTCGGCAGTCGACGTCGACGCCGGCCGCCGCGGCGGCGCCGGAGGCCAGCTCAGGGCAGCGCGGGTGGAACCGGCACCCGCCCGGGATGCGGGTCGGGTCGGGGATCTCGCCCTGCAGCACCACCGGCTCGACCCGATCGGTCTCGGGGACCACCGAGAGCAGCGCCTTGGTGTACGGGTGCTGCGGGTTGGTCAGCAGCTCCTCGGTCGGGCCCGCCTCGACGATCCTGCCCAGGTACATCACGGCCGTGCGGTCGGCGATGTTCCAGGCCAGCCCGAGATCGTGGGTCACCACGAGCACGCCCAGGCCCAGCTCGGCGCGGAGCCTGAGCAGCAGCGCCAGCACCTCACCGCGGATCGAGGCGTCCAGGCTGGAGACGGGCTCGTCCGCGATCAGCAGCTGCGGCTGGAGCGCGAGAGCCCCGGCGATCAGCACCCGCTGCCGCTGGCCGCCGGAGAGCTCGTGCGGGTAGCGGAGGAAGAGCCGCTCCGGCGGCCGCAGGCCGGCGGCGGACAGCGCGTCGGCGACCATCCGCTCCTCGGTGCGGTCCGCGCCGCGCGCCAGGCCGTGCAGCCGGATCCCCTCGGCGACGGAGTCGTAGACGGTGTGCCGCGGGTTGAGGGCCCCCGCCGGATCCTGCAGCACCATCTGCACCCGGCGACGCAGCGCCTTCAGCTCGCGTCCGCGCCGTCCCATCGGCTCGCCGTCGACGAGCACCTCGCCGCCGGTCGTCGGCTGCAGGCCGGCGAGCGCGCGCGCCAGCGTCGTCTTGCCCGAGCCGGACTCGCCGACGAGCGCGACGATCTCGCCGCTGCGCACGCTCAGGTCCACGCCGTCCAGCGCGGTGGCCACGGCGCCGCCTCGGGAGGTGAACGTGACGGCGACGTCGCGCGCCTCCAGGCTGAGTCCGTTCTCGGCCGCATCGATCTGGTCGTTCATGACTCTCCCACCCGGATGCAGGCCGCCGCTCGGGTCGGCCGCTTGAGCTCGAGGACCGGTTCGGCCGCGGTGCAGGCGTCCACGGCGCGCGGGCAGCGCGGCGCGAAGGAGCACCCGGCCGGCAGCGACCGCAGGTCCGGCGGATCGCCGGCCAGGCCGGCGGGCGCGTAGCGGGCGGCGGGGTCGCCCACCCGCGGGAAGGACGCGCCGAGCGCGGCGGCGTAGGGGTGCAGCGGGTCGGTGAAGACCAGGTTCGCCGGGCCCTGCTCGACCACGCGACCGGCGTACATCACGGCGATCCGGTCGCTCACCTCGGCCAGCACCGCCAGGTCGTGGCTGATGAAGATCATGCCGAGGCCGGCCTCGCGGACCAGCGTGGTGAGCACGTCGAGCACCTGCGCCTGCACCATCACGTCGAGCGCTGTGGTCGGCTCGTCGGCGATCACCAGGTCGGGCCGGCAGGCCAGCGCCATGGCGATCATCACCCGCTGGCGCTGCCCGCCGGAGAGCTGGTGCGGGTAGGCCTTGGCCCGCGCGGCGGGCAGCCCCACCTGCTCCAGCAGCTCGCCGACGCGGCGGTCCACCTCGGCGTCCCCCACGCCCGGCTCGTGGAGCCGGATCGGCTCCGCGATCTGCTGGCCGACGCGGCGCACGGCGTTGAGCGAGTGCAGCGCGCCCTGGAAGACGATCGACGCGCCCGCCCAGCGCAGCGTGCGCAGGTCGCCCCAGCGCATGGTGACGACGTCCTCGCCGTCCATGAGCACCCGGCCGTCGACGGTCGCGCTGGCCGGCTGCAGCCGCAGGATCGTGCTGGCCAGGGTCGACTTCCCGCATCCGGACTCCCCCGCGATGCCGAGCACCTCGCCCCGGTCGACGCCCAGCGTGACCCCGCGGACGGCGGGGACGGGACCCTCCTGGGTCGCGTAGGTGACCGAGAGGTCCTCGATCCGCAGCAGGTCGCTCATCGCTTCCTCAGCTTGGGGTTGAGGACGGCCTCGAGGGCCTGTCCGACCAGGGTGAACGACAGCACGACCAGCACGACACAGACGCCCGGCGGCACGAAGAACCACCAGGAGCCGGTGGTGATCGCGCCGACGCTGTAGGCGTCGTCGAGCATCGAGCCCCAGGAGACCCGGGTCGGGTCGCCGAGGCCGAGGAAGCTCAGCGTCGTCTCCGACAGGATCGCGACCGCGACGCACAGGGTCGTGTTGGCGAACACGAGCGGTACGACGTTGGGCAGCACGTGCCGGCGGAGCAGGTGGCCGTGCCCGGCGCCGAGGGCGCGGGACCGCTCCAGGTAGGCGCGCTCCTTGATCGAGAGCACCTGGCTGCGGATCAGCAGCGCGGTGCCGGCCCACGAGGTCACGCCGATCACGATCACGATGTTGAGCAGCGAGCGCCCCAGCACCGTGGCCAGCACGATGGCCAGCGGCAGGAACGGGATGGCCAGGAACCACTCGGTGACCCGGAACAGCGCCGCCCCGACGAAGCCGCCGAAGTAGCCCGAGGTCAGGCCGACCACGGTGCCGATCAGCATCGAGATCAGGGTGGCCATCAGGCCGACGAAGAGCGAGATCCGCGCGCCCCAGATCAGCAGCGTGAGGACCGAGCGCCCGTTGTCGTCGGTGCCGAGCCAGAACTCGCCCGAGGGCGGCTCGAGCACGCCGCCGGTGGCCTGGGTGACCTCCAGCCCGGAGCGGTCCGCGAGCAGCGGGGCGCCGACCGCGATCAGCACGAAGAGCGCCAGGACGACCAGCCCGACGAGGCCGCCGCGGTTGCCGCGGAACTCGGCCCAGCCGCGCGACCAGGCGGCCCGCCGGCGCCGGCGGACCAGCTGCCGGGAGGTGAGGGTGGGTGCCTCTGCCACGGTTCCTCCGTCCGGTGCCGCGCTCACGTGCGCACCCGCGGGTCGAGCCAGCCGTAGATCAGGTTGGCGCCGAGGTTGGCCAGGATCACGCCCGCCGAGGCGAGCAGGAAGACGCCCTGGAGCAGCCAGTAGTCGGGCACCGCCAGCGCGTCGGTGGTGAGCAGGCCGAGACCCGGGATGGAGAAGATGGTCTCGACCGTGATCGCGCCGGCGACGACGAAGCCGAAGTTCAGCGCCACCACGGTGGTGGTCGGCAGCAGCGCGTTGGGCACCGCGTGCCGGCCGCGGACCTGCACGTCGCGCAGGCCCTTGGCCCGGGCGGTGGTGAGGTAGTCGGAGCCGACCTCGTCGACCAGCGACCCGCGCATGATCAGCGCGTAGTCGGCCAGGTAGGCCAGCGTCAGCGTGAGCACCGGCAGCGTCAGGTGCCAGATCGTGTCCAGCACCCCGCTCAGGGTGCCGGGGTCGGCGTCCACCGAGTGCAAGCCGCCGGTCGGGAAGAGGCCCGGCAGCGGTCCGACCCCGACCGAGAGCGCCGCGATCAGCAGCAGGCCCAGCCACCACTCGGGCATCGAGTAGAGCGTGAGGGACGTGCTGGTCGAGAACCGGTCGAACGTCGAGCCGCGCGCCCAGCCGGCGCGGATCCCGAGCCACACACCGAGCGTCGCGGCGAGGACCGTGGCCGAGCCGACCAGCAGCAGGGTCGGCCAGAGCCGGTCGAGCAGGATCTCGGAGACGTCGCGGTGGTAGAGGATCGAGTAGCCCAGGTCGCCGTGCACCAGGTTCTTCAGGAACGTCCAGAACTGCTGGAGCATGGGCTGGTCGAGGCCGTAGGTGGCGTTGAACTCCGCGACCTGCTCCGGCGTGGAGAGCCGGCCGCGGCCCAGCGTGCGCGCCGGGTCGCCGGGGAGCACCCGGAACAGGAAGAAGTTGACCACCAGCATGAAGGCCAGGCTCCCGAGGGAGCCGAGGACCTTGGCGCCGGCGTACCGGCCGTAGCCGCCGCCCCTGCGGCGGCGCCCCGACCCCGCCTCCGCCGAGACGGCGGCGGGGTCGGCGGCGACTGTGCTCATCGTTGACTCACCCGAGACTCACCTTCGGACCCTCAGCTCACTCGCGGTCGCCGGCCGTGCCGCGTCGGCGCAGAGCGACGACCACGCCCAGGGCGGCGACCACGACCACGCCGAGACCGATCCCGACGACCGCGCCGGTGCTGATGCCGGACTCCTCGGAGGCCGAGGTGGCCTCGGTCGCGTCGGCGACGCCGCCGCAGTCGCCGGCGTCGGCGGCCGGCTGCATGTTGAGGTAGTTGTAGACGCCGTACTGGAAGAGCCACACACCGCCGGGGTTGGGCTGCTGCACCAGGCAGGCGAACCGGTCGGTGCGGAACGCCTCGCCGACGGTGTTGTAGGCGGTGACCAGGTACGGCGAGTCCTCGAAGACGAGCTGCTGCATCTCCTTGACGATCTCGACGCGGGCGTCGGGGTCGGTCTCGGTCAGCTGCTCCTCGTAGAGGGCGTCGTACTCCTCGCTGCAGTACCAGGAGTCCGACCAGTTGCCGCGCTGGTCGCACGTCATGTAGCTGAGCATCGACGTCGGGTCGGGCTCGACGTACCAGCCCCACTGGAAGGCGTCGAAGTCGCCGTCGAGGATGACGTTGGTCAGCTTGCTCGACTCCATGCTGACCACCTCGGAGTCGATCCCGATGTCACCGAGCCACTCCTTGAAGAAGTTCATGGTGTCCAGCGACGTCGGCGACTCGGCGCGGGCGATGAGCCGCAGCGTGCCGATCGGCGAGCCGTCCGGCATCGTGCGCAGCCCGTCGCCGCCCTCGGTGTAGCCCGCCGCGTCGAGCAGCTCGCCGGCCTTCTCCGGGTCGTAGGAGAACGCGTCCTCGCCCTCGGGCGCCCAGTGATACTGGTACGCCGGGGGCACGATCGTGGAACCGGGCAGGCCGGCGCCCTGGTAGACCTTCTCGATCAGCTGGTCGTTGTCGATGCTGTAGCCGAGCGCGTGGCGGAAGTCGGCGTCCAGCAGCGCGGGGTTGCCGTCGCCGATCGGGTCGCCGGTCTTGAGGTCGACGGCACCGACGTTGAAGGCGATCTCGTCGAAGCCCGGGGAGTCGCCGTTCTGGGCGATGATCGAGTCCTCGCCCTCGAGCGCCCGCACCTGGAGCGCGCTGATGCCGTCGGCGAAGTCGACCTCGCCCTTCTTCAGGGCCTGGACCAGCGGGTCCTCGGACTTGTAGACGCGGAAGACGACCTCGTCGAGGTGCGAGGCCCCCTTCCAGTAGTCGGGGTTGGCCTCGAACTTGATCGTCGAGCCGCCGGCGCTGCCGTCGACGAGCCGGAACGGCCCCGAGCCGACGACCGGCTCCCCGCCCTCGGGCTCGTTCTTGTAGCTCTTGACGTCCTTCTCGCTGACGTCGGCCCAGACGTGCTCGGGGATGATCGGGATCGGGAGCAGCGGGAGGCTCGAGCTCGGCTTCTCCAGCTCGAGCACCAGCGTGGTCGCGTCCGGCGCGGTGATGCTGGTGACGTTGGCCAGGTAGGAGCCCCACGTCGCCCGCTCGGGGCCGCCGTCGAGCACCCGGTTGTAGGTGAAGGCGACGTCCTCGGCGGTCAGCGGCTCACCGTCGGACCAGGTGGCCTCGTCGGTGATGTCGAAGGTCCAGGTGAGGCCGTCCTCGGAGGTCTCCCACGAGGTCGCCAGCGACGGCTCGACCGCCATGTCGTCCATCGAGTAGGTGATCAGGTAGTCGTACATCAGGGCCCACATCTCGAACGAGGTGGCCTCGATGCCGAGGAACGGGTTGAACGAGTCGGCCTCGTTGAGCACGCCGACGGTGAAGGTGACGTCGTCGTCGGCCGCCTGTGCGGGGCCCGCCGGGGCGAGCGCCAGCCCGGGTGCCAGGAGCCCCAGACCCAGGGCGCCGGCGGCCAGCCCTCTCGCCAGCCGCGACTTCCGCGGACGATTGCCGGTACTTGCTCCACTGCCCATGTGCGCTCCCTGCTCGGACGTGTCGGGACGTCATCTCGCGGCTGTCGACCGGTCGTCGCGCCGTCGGGACGCCGTCGAGGAATTTCCTACTACAAGCGGAGCGAAAAAAGTTGCCTCAAGACCAAATTGATATGGGAATCGTCCGCCGCGAAACAGTTTGGAAACCGATTTCGACGTGAAATCTCGGTTTCGAGACGAAATCGGCATTCCGGAATGGGCCTCCGGCGGTTAGGTTGCGCGGGTGAGCCTCCTTCCCCCGCAGGCGCCGCAGCGCCCCCACGAGCACCGCCAGCACGACGTGGTGAGGCCCGACCCCTTCCACTGGATGGCCGACGGCGGCCCGGAGCTCGTCGCGCACCTCGAGGAGGAGCGCCGCTTCTACGAGGAGTCGTGCCGCCCGCTGGCCCCTCTCACCGCCGAGCTGCGGGAGGAGATGGTCGCGCGGTTGCCCGAGGCCGAGGCGTCGCCGTGGTGGTCGCGCGCCCGGCACCGGTATGCGCTGCACACGGCCCCCGGCAGCGAGTACGCCGACCTGGTGCGTGCCCCGCTCGGCTCCCCCGACGGGCCCGACGCCCCCACAGAGACCGTGCTCGACGTCGCCGCCCTGGCCGCCGGCACCGACTTCTTCGAGCTCGGCGTGACCCTGGTCAGCCCCGACGAACGGCTGCTGGCCTACTCGGTGGACACCGACGGCGACGAGGTCTACACGCTCCGCTTCCGCGACCTGCGCACCGGTGCGGACCTCGACGAGGTCGTGCCGCGCAGCTACTACGGCGCGGCGTGGAGCGCCGACTCGACGACGTTCTTCTACACCGTCCACGACGACGCCTACCGGCCCCACCAGGTCTGGCGGCACCGGGTCGGGTCGCCGGCGGACCAGGACGAGCTGGTGGTCGAGGAGCCCGACGAGCGGTTCGCCCTGATGGTCCGCGGCACCCGCAGCGGCGAGGTCGTGCTGGTGCGCAGCGAGAGCCGCGACACCGGCGAGGAGTGGGCGATCGACGCGCACGCACCGGAGGCGCCGCCCCGCTCCGTGGGCGGCCGACGGCCGGGGATCGTCTACCGCAGCGAGCACGTGCGCGGTGGCCCCCTGCTGGTCGTCACCAACGACGGCGCTGTCGAGTTCCGGCTCGTCTCCACCCCGGTCCCCCGGGAGGCCGACCAGGACCACACGGCCTGGAGCCCGGTGCGCGACGAGGAGCCGACCGAGCGGCTGGAGCGCGTCGACGCCTTCGCCACGCACGCGGTGCTGAGCCTGCGCGTCGCCGCCGAGCACCGCCTCCGCGTCGTACCGCTCGACGACCTGGCCGGCAAGGGCACCGAGGTTGCCAGCCGCTTCCCCGGCGGCGAGGTGCGGCTGGCCCGCAACGCCTCCTACGACGCCCCCGCGGCGCTTGTGGTCGACCAGGCGCACGTCGAGCCCCGGGTGTGGAGCGACCTCGACCTCGCCGACGGCACCCGCCGCGACGTGTTGCGCGAGGAGGCGCCGGGCCACGACCCCGAGCGCTACGTCACACAGCGCCTCACCGTGCCCTCGACCGACGGCACGCCCGTGCCGGTGACGGTGGTGCGGCACCGCGACACCCCGCTCGACGGCACCGCGCCGGCCCTGCTCTACGGCTACGGCGCCTACGAGTACACCTTCGAGCCCGACTGGGACCCGGCGCTGCCGAGCCTGCTGGACCGGGGCGTCGTCTTCGCCCACGCCCACGTCCGCGGCGGCGGCGAGGGTGGCCGCCGGTGGTGGCTCGACGGCCGGATGGAGCACAAGCAGCACACATTCACCGACTTCGCCGCGGTCGCCGACGGCCTCGCCGGCACGTACGTCGACGGCGACCGGATCGCCTCCCGCGGGCTCTCCGCCGGCGGGCTGCTGCAGGGCGCCGTCTTCAGCCAGCGCCCCGACCGGTGGCGGGCGGTGGTGGCCGAGGTGCCGTTCGTCGACGTGGTCAGCACAATGTTCGACGCGTCCATCCCGCTGACCGTCAACGAGTGGGACGAGTGGGGCGACCCGCGCCGCCGTGCCGACTTCGACTGGATGCTGGCCTACTCCCCCTACGAGAACCCGCCGCAGGCGGGCACGCGGCCCGACCTGCTCGCCACCGGCGCCCTGCACGACCCGCGGGTGATGGTCCATGAGCCCGCCAAGTGGGTCGCCCGGCTCCGCGAGACCGACCCCGAGTGGTCGCCGCGCTGCCTCTTCCGGGTCGAGACCGGCGCCGGCGCGCACAGCGGGCCGTCCGGCCGCTACGGGCACCTGGCCTACGAGGCCGAGG
The DNA here is from genome assembly GCF_040191335.1 of Nocardioides sp. YIM 152588. NCBI lineage: Bacteria > Bacillati > Actinomycetota > Actinomycetes > Propionibacteriales > Nocardioidaceae > Nocardioides > Nocardioides sp. YIM 152588. The sequence continues at coordinate 13,824 of NZ_JBEGDJ010000009.1, forward strand.
TGTACGCCTGGGTGCTGGACAAGCTGCTCACCGGGCCGGCCGCATCATGAGCACCCCCGAGGAGCTGCAGCGGGAGGTGCTGGAGGTCGCCCGGACCCTGATCCGGTTCGACACCTCCAACGCACCCGAGGCCGCGCTCGGCCGGCCGCCGGGCCAGGAGACCGCCGCGGCGACCTACCTGCGCGACTACCTGGCCGAGGCCGGCGTCGACTGCGAGCTGGTCGCGCGCGAGCCGGGCCGGGCCAACCTCGTGGCCCGGATCCCCGGCACCGGCGCACCCGGCGACGACGGCGGGCCGGTCCCGTCGCTGGCGTTCGTCGGCCACCTCGACGTCGTCCCGGCCGACCCGCGCGACTGGACGCACCCGCCGTTCGCGGCGGTCGTCGACGAGGGCGGCTGGCTGTGGGGCCGCGGCGCGATCGACATGAAGAACGAGGTCGCCGCCCGCGCGGTGGCGATGGCCGAGCTGGCCCGCTCGGGGTTCCGCCCCCGGGCCGACCTCTGGTTCATCGCCGTCGCCGACGAGGAGGACGGCATGTACGACGTCGGGATGCGGTGGCTGCTCGAGGCCCGCCCCGACATCCGGCCCGACCTGGCCATCAACGAGGGCGGCGGGGAGCGGCTGCCGCTGGCCGACGGCCGCGTCGTGCAGACCGTCGGGATCGGCGAGAAGGGCACCTACCCGGTGCGGGTCGTCGCCCACGGCGAGGCCGGCCACGCCTCCACCCCCGACGTCGGCGACAACGCCGTCCCCCTGCTCGGCGAGCTGCTGCGACGGGTCGGGCGCGGGATGCCCAGCCACACGCCGTCGCCCCTGGTCGACCGGATCGTCGCCGACCTGCTCGGCACGCCCCCCGACGAGGTGGGCACCGACTTCGAGGGCGCCGTCGCCCGGGCCGCGGCGCTGCACCCGGTGCTCGCGCACACGCTGCCCGCGCTCGCCGGCACCACGATGGCGCCGACGCTGCTCGCCGGGTCCGGCAAGCGCAACGTGATGCCGGCCCGCGCCTCCTTCGAGCTCGACTGCCGGATCCTGCCCGGGACCAGCGCGGCCGACGTCGAGCGCGACGTGCGTGCCCGGCTCGGCGCGGGCGTCCCCTACGAGCTGGAGTGGCCCGAGCACCTGGTCGCCGGCAGCGCCTCGACCCCGGACTCCCGCCTGATGGACGCGATGGCGCGGGTGCTGGCCGCCTCCGGCGACGACGCGGCGCTGCTGCCGATGCTGGGCACCGGCTTCACCGACTCGGTCTACCTGCGCGAGGCGGGCACGCCGACGGCGTACGGGTTCAGCCCGTTCCGCGCCACCTCCGCCGAGGTGATCACCGCCGGCTTCCACAACGCCGACGAGCGCGTCCACATCGAGGACCTCGCCCTGTCGGTGGAGTTCCACCTCGACCTCGCCCGGGACCTCCTCGGCTGACCCCCGACGTCCCGGCACCGCACACCTCACGACCCCCGCCGGCTTCCACCGGCCCACCGAACCCGCAGGAGGAACCATGAGCACCACCATCGACCCGGCCCGCATCGCCGAGCTGACCGCCCGCGAGTCCGCGCGGCTCAACGAGCGCACGACCGGCTCCCGGGACATGTTCGAGCGGGCCCGGGTGCACCTCTCGGGCGGCGTCGCGTCGTCGTACCAGCTGCGCGACCCGTGGCCGATCTACCTGGAGAAGGGCTCCGGGCCCAAGGTGTGGGACGTCGACGGCACCGAGATGTGGGACTTCCACAACGGCTACGGGTCGATGGTCCAGGGCCACGCGCACCCGGCCATCGGCGCCGCCCTCGCCCGCCGCTACCCCCAGGGCACGCACTTCGCCTGCCCCACCGAGGACGACATCTGGGTCGCCGACGAGCTGGCGCGCCGCTGGGGCCTGCCGAAGTGGCGCTACACCAACTCCGGCTCGGAGGCGACGATGGACGCCATCCGGATCGCCCGCGCGTTCACCGGCCGCGACACCGTGATGAAGATCTTCGGCTCCTACCACGGCCACCACGACGGCGTGATGGTCTCGATCGGCGTCGACTACGACCGGATCGGCGACCGCGAGAACCTCGCCTCGCTCGCGTACGGCGCGGGCATCCCGCAGTCCGTGGTCGAGATGACCGTGGCGGTGCCGTTCAACGACGCGGGCGCGATGGAGCGGCGCATCGAGCGGCTGACCGCGGAGGGCCGCAAGCCCGCCTGCGTGATCATGGAGGCCGCCATGATGAACCTCGGCGTCGTGCTCCCCGAGCCCGGCTACCTCGAGGCCGTCCGCGAGATCACCCACCGGCACGGCATCGTGCTGATCTTCGACGAGGTGAAGACCGGCCTGTGCATCGCCGCCGGCGGCGCCGTGGAGAAGTTCGGCGTCCTGCCCGACCTGGTCACCCTCGCCAAGGCGCTCGGCGGCGGCCTGCCGACCGGCGGCATCGGCGGCACCGAGGAGATCATGTCGGTGGTCGAGGACGGCTCGGTCTACCAGGTGGGCACCTACAACGGGAACCCGCTGACGATGGCCGCGGCGCGCGCCTCCCTGGAGGAGGTGCTCACCCCGGAGGCCTACGCCCACCTGGACCGGCTCAACGACCGGATCGTCGGCGGCTGCCAGTCCGTCATCGACAAGTACGACCTGCCCGGCTACGCGCTCGGCATCGGCTCCAAGGGGTGCGTCACCTTCGCGCCGGAAAAGGTCACCGACTACGAGTCGTTCAAGGCCCACCAGAACGGGCCGCTGGCCGACCTGGCCTGGCTGTTCAACCTCAACCGGGGCATCTTCATGACCCCGGGCCGCGAGGAGGAGTGGACGCTGTCGGTGACCCACACCGAGGAGTCCGTGGACGCCTACGTCGCGGTCTTCGACGAGCTGGCGGAGGAGCTGACCGCCTGAGGCGAGGTGGTTTCGAGGCTCGGCCGCGGGCGGCCTCGCACCTCAACCACCGGCTGCCGATGGTTGAGGTGCGAGCGAAGCGAGCCCTGCCGGTGGTTGAGGTGCGAGCGAAGCGAGCCCTGCCGGTGGTTGAGGTGCGAGCGAAGCGAGCCTGCCGGTGGTTGAGGTGCGAGCGAAGCGAGCCCTGCCGGTGGTTGAGGTGCGAGCGAAGCGAGCCTCGAAACCACCACCCTCAGGCGGAGTCGCGCCAAGCCGGCTGCTCCAGCAGCCGCACGCCGAGCCAGCCCTCCAGCCCGGCCGCGCCGTCGACGGTGACGTCGAGCCCGCGCGAGCCGGGCCGGGGCACCACCCAGCGCCGGTCGAGGAACGCCGTCGCGACGGCCGCGCCGAGCCCGCCCGAGACGTGCGGGCGCCGCTCGGTCCAGTCGGTGCACTCGCGCAGCGCGGGGCGCGGCGCAGCGACGAGCCACGCGACCTCGATGCCCACCTCCGCCAGCACCGGCTCGGCGCGGGCGCCCAGCGCGAGCCGGTCCGGACCGAGCACGGCGCGGTCCACCAGCCCCTCGGTGACGGCGACGCCGAGCACCCCGGCGAGGTGGTCGTAGCAGAGCCGGGCCCGCCGCAGCCGGCGGCGGCCGTTCGCGCCGCGCAGGGACGTCACCGGCGTCGCCGGGGCCAGCGCCTGCATCGCCTCAAGCATCTCCGCGACCTCGACCGACGCGATCCGGTAGAGCCGGCGGCGGCCCTCCCGCTCGACCGTGACCAACCCGCCGTCGAGCAGCCGCCTGAGGTGCGCGCTGGCCAGCGAGGCCGAGACGCCCGCGCCGCTGGCCAGGTCGGAGGCGCCGACCGGCCCGCCGCCGAGCATCCGCAGCAGGAACGCCGCGCGGACCCGGTCGCCGACCAGGGCGCCGACGGCCGCGAGGTCGGTGTCGCCGGACATGGGCCGATGCTAGACCGCGGACGGTTCAATCCTGGTTGAACCTTCGGTCGCCTACGGTCGTCCCATGACCGCGCCCCCGTCCTGGCCCCGGGTCGCCCTCGCGATGTTCGCCGTCGGCTGGGGTGCCAACCAGTTCTCCCCGATGCTGCTCGCCTACCGCGACGAGCTCGGCACCGGCACCCAGGAGCGCGCCCTCCTCTTCGCGCTGTACGCCGTCGGCCTGATCCCGGCGCTGCTGGTCGGCGGCGCCGCCTCCGACCGGTGGGGCCGGCGGGCCGTGGTCGTCCCCTTCGTGGCGCTCTCCCCCGTGGCGACGGCGCTGCTCGTGGTGTGGCACGACTGGATGCCCGGACTGGCGGTCGCGCGCCTGCTGGCCGGGTTCTGCTCCGGGGTCGTCTTCGGCGCCGCCAGCGCCTGGGTCGCGGACCTCTCCGAGGGCGGCGCGCCCGGCGCCGGGGCGCGGCGGGCGGCGCTCTCGCTGTCGGCCGGCTTCGCCCTCGGTCCGCTGGCCACGGGCGTCGTCGCGCAGCTCGCCGGCTCACCGCTGACGGTGCCCTACCTGCCCCACGTCGTCCTCGGGACCGTGGCGCTCGTCCTGCTGCTGCCCGTCCCCGGACCGCGCCGCGCCGACGCGCCCCCGCGGCCGCTGCTGCGCGTCCCGCCGGTGGTGCGCGGCCGGGCCTTCCTGCTGACCGTCGCCCCCGCCGCCCCCTGGGTCTTCGGCTGCGTGGCCGTCGCGTTCGCCTACCTGCCCAGCGTCGTCGACGGGCCGAGCGGCCTCGCGCTGGCCTTCGCCGGCGTGCTGACCGGCGTCACCCTCGGCACCGGCGTCGCGATCCAGCCGGTCGCGCGGCGCCTCGACGACCGCCGGCCGCTCCTGGCCGGCCGGGTCGGGCTGGTCGCCGCGCTGGCCGGCGTACTGATCGGGGTGGCGGCCGTCGCGCTGGACAGCCTGCTCCTGGTTCTCGCGGCGGCGCCGGTCCTCGGCGCCGGCTACGGCTGCGGCCTGGTCTCGGGGCTGCGCGAGGTCGAGCGCATCGCGCCCGCGGACGAGCGCGGTGCCGCGGTCGCGGTCTTCTACGCCCTGACCTACCTCGGCTTCTTCGCGCCCTACCTGCTGGGCGCCGCCGCCGGCACCGGACTCGGCGCCGCCGGGGCGCTGGGGCTCGCCGCGGCGTTCGCCGTCGTCAGCCTCGCCGTCGTCACCCTGGGCGGCCGGCAGCGGCCGGCTCAGGCCGTGGTCGCCGCCAGGTAGGCGTGCACCAGCGGCACCACCGACGCGCCCTCGCCGCTGGCGGAGGCGACCCGCTTCATCGACCCCGAGCGCACGTCCCCGGCGGCGAAGACGCCGGGCACCGTGGTGGCGAGGTTCTCCGGCGGCAGCTCGTCCGCCCAGCGGTCCCGGGGCACGTCGCGCCCGGTCAGCACGAAGCCGTTCTCGTCCCGCGCGATCTCCGGCGGGATCCAGTCGCAGTGCGGCTCGGCTCCCAGCAGCAGGAACAGCCCGCCGGACTCGACCCGGTCCCGGTCGCCCGTCCTCACGTCCTCCAGGGCCAGCCACTCCAGGCGCCCGTCGCCGCCGCCGTCGACCACGCGGCAGCAGGGCCGCACGCTGATGCGGGAGTTGTACTCGATCTCGCCGATCAGGTACGACGACATCGTCTCGGCCAGTCCCTCGCGGCGCACCAGGATGGTGACCGAGCGGGCGAACCGCGCCAGGTGCACCGCCGCCTGCCCGGCGGAGTTGCCACCGCCGACGACGTAGACGTCCTGCCCCTCCATCTCCCGCGCCGCGGTCATCGCGGCCCCGTAGTAGACGCCCGACCCGACCAGCGCCTCCACCGGCTCCACGCGCAGCTTGCGATAGGCGACCCCGCTGGAGATCACCACCGACCGGGCACGCACCTCGCCGGTGTCGGTGCACAGCACGTGCGGTGCACCGTCGGCGCCGGGGCGCAGCTCGGAGACCACCTGGCCGGAGAAGAAGCGGGCGCCGAACCGGATCGCCTGGTTGCGGGCCCGCTGCGCCAGCCGCATCCCGGAGATGCCGCGCGGGAACCCCAGGTAGTTGCGGATCATCGAGCTGGTCCCCGCCTGGCCGCCGATCGCCTCGGCCTCCAGGATCACGGTCGACAGCCCCTCGGAGGAGGCGTAGACCGCGGCGGCGAGCCCCGCCGGTCCCCCGCCGACGATCGCCACGTCGACGACCCGCTCGACGTCGATCGCGGTCGGGGCGCCGTACATGCTGATCGCGACGTCGCGGACGCTCGCCGGCTGCAGCACCTCCCCGCGCACCGTGTGCACCAGCGGGAAGCCGGTCGGGCCGTCCCAGCGGTCGAGCACGTACTGACCCGCGTCGCTCTCGGGCTCCCACACCCGGCTGGGCATCCCCATCCGGTCCAGGAAGTCGCGGATCGCCAGCGTCAGGCCGTCGCGGCGCGGGCTGATGATCTTGACCGAGACCACCTCCGGGTCCGGGACGGTCGAGCCCCAGTCGGAGAGCAGGTCGGTGATGGCGTGGTGGAACTCCTCGTCGCGGACCCCGCGCGGCATCAGCAGGTAGGCGTCGTACTTGCCCTTCGCCATCGCCGCCCGCAGCGGCGGGCCATCCGTGAGGAAGCGGTCCAGGTGCGCGGCGATCAGGCGGCGCGCGGTCGGCACCTTCTCCCGCAGCTTGTGGAAGCAGCGCAGCACGTCGGCGTCCGGCAGCACCGACTCGGCCGCGTAGAGGGCCACCGTGCCGCCGGAGTCGAGGATGTCGTGGGTGACCTCCAGGGCCTCGGCGCAGGAGCGCGCCAGCCGGACGTCGTACTCGGCGACGTAGCGGGCGAAGCCGGCCTGCATCTCGTCGGCGTGGGCGGGCGCGATCAGCACGATCGCGGGGGCGGTGGGCACGCATCCAGCGTAGGAGCCGCGTCCTACGGTGGGGAGCATGAGCGAGATCTCCGGCCAGGTCCCACTGGTCACCCTCAACGACGGCACCGACCTGCCCGCGATCGGCTTCGGCACCTACCCGCTGACCGGCGCGGAGGGCGAGGCCGCGATCCGCGGCGCGCTCGACGCCGGCTACCGCCTGCTCGACACGGCGGTGAACTACGGGAACGAGGAGGAGGTCGGCCGCGCGCTGCGCGCCTCCGGCGTACCGCGCGACGAGGTCTGGCTGACCAGCAAGATCCCGGGCCGCCACCACGGGTACGACGACGCGATCGCCTCCACCAAGGAGTCCCTGCAGCGGCTCGGCGTCGACCACCTGGACCTGCACCTGATCCACTGGCCCAACCCCAGCGTCGACAGGTACGCCGAGGCCTGGCGCGCCCTGGTCGACCTGCGCCAGCAGGGGCTGGTCCGGTCGATCGGCGTCTCCAACTTCACCGAGGCGCACCTGGACCGCATCATCGCCGAGACCGGCGTGACGCCGGCGGTCAACCAGATCGAGCTGCACCCCTACTTCCCCCAGGTGGCGATGCGCGCGGCCAACGAGGCGCGCGGCATCCAGACCGAGTCGTGGAGCCCGATGGGCAAGCGGCAGGCGCCGTTCACCGAGCCCGCCGTCGCGGACGCGGCGGCGGCGCACGGCGTCACCCCGGGCCAGGTGATCCTTCGCTGGCAGCTCCAGATCGGCTCGCTGCCCATCCCGAAGTCGGCCACTCCGTCGCGGCAGCGGGAGAACCTCGACGTGTTCGGGTTCGAGCTGTCCACCGACGAGGTCGAGGCGATCACCGAGCTCGGCCGGCCCGACGGCCGACTCTTCGGCGGCGACCCGGAGACGCACGAGGAGATGTGACCGCCCGCCACCTCGGCGGGGTGGTGGACGGTCGAGGTCGGCCGGGATCAGGATGACCCCATGGCCGCCACCAACGCGTCGCGCGTGCGCGCGCTGCGCCGCGAGGCGTTCGTCGGGCGGCACGCGGAGCTGGCGTCGGTCCTCGGAGCGCTCGACGGGGACGAGGCGCCCGCCATGGTCTACGTCCACGGGCCCGGTGGCGTCGGCAAGTCGACCCTGCTGACGGCGCTGGCCGACCGTCTCGCCGACGGCTCCGGCCATGGCGCGCGGCCCTGCCTCCGCGTCGACGGCCAGGACGTCGAGGCCTCCCCGGAGGCCCTGACCGCCGCGCTGCGCTCGCTCCGCCGCGGCGCCGGCACGGGGGGTGCCGACGACCTCTGCCCGCCGGGCGGGGTGCTGATGGTCGACCGCTTCGAGCTGCTGGCCGGGCTCGAGCGCTGGGTCTGGCACGACCTCCTGCCGACCCTGCCCGCCGACAGTGTCCTCGTGGTGGCCGGGCGCAACCCGCCGCCCGAGGAGTGGCGCGCGGACCCGGTCTGGGCCTCCCTGGCGTTCGAGCTGCCGCTGCGCAACCTGACGGCACCGGACGCGGCGGCCCTCCTGCGCGCCCGCGGGGTGAGCGACGAGCCGCTCGTCGAGGACCTGGTGCGCGCGACCTGCGGCCACCCGCTGGCCCTCGTCATCGCCGCCGACCAGGCGCTCGCGCCGGCCGCCGCGGAGCCGAGCGCGGGCGGTCCGCTGTTCGGGCACCCCGACACGGCGGCCCGTCTGCTCGGACGCTTCATCGACGACACCGTCACCGCCGACCAGCGCAGGGCGCTGCACGTCTGCGGCCATGCCCGGCGGGTCGACCGGGCGCTGCTCCGCGAGGTGCTGGACCTCGACGAGGACGCGGCCGACGCCCTGCTCACCTGGCTGCGGGAGCGGCCGTACGCCGAGGCGCACCCGGACGGCCTCACCGTGCACGACGTGGTCCGCGACGCCCTCGACCACGACCTGCGGTGGCGCGACCGCGAGGCGTTCGCCGACCTCCACCGGCGCGTCCGCGGGACGATCCTGCGACGCATCGAGCAGGGCACGGCCGCCGAGGCCCACCGCGCGGCGAACGACCTGCTGTTCCTGCACCGAGGCAACCCGACCGCGACCGCCCTCTACGCCTTCGCCGACCTCGGCTCCCTCGTGCCGCGGCCGGTGACCCCGGAGACCCACGCGCAGGCGGTCGAGGCGTTCGGCCGCAGCGAGGGACCGGCGCGGCGGGCGGCAGCCGCGCACTGGCTCGCCCTGCAGCCCGGCGCCGGGCACCTGGTCGAGGACGCGCGCGGCGACCTGCGGGGCGCCCTGGTGCACCCGGTGCTGTCCGAGGCGAGCCCGGAGGAGCGCGCCGCCGACCCCGTGGCCGCGTTCGGCTGGGAGGCGATCAGCCGGCGTCGTCCGCCCGAGCCGCGGGAGGTGGTCTTCCACTGGGCGATCGCCGACGTCGTGTCCCCGGACCGGCTGGGCGGCTTCTCGGACGTGGTCGCCGCGGTCTCGCTGCGCGCGTGGACCGTTCCGCGACTCGGGTGGGTGCTCGTCTCGTCGCTGTGGCACGAGACGTGGGCGCCGATCTGGACCTACATCGGGTTCGAGCCGCTCGGCGAGGTCGCGGTGACCGGGCCCGAGGGAGAGCCGCGCACCGTCGGCGTCTGGGCCCGTGACTTCGCCCGCAGCGACTACTCGGACTGGCTCGAGGGCCTGGCGGCCCGGGAGATCGACGAGCACGGCACGGTGCCGCCGCCCGTGGCGGCACCCGTCGCGCTGGCCCGCGAGGACTTCGACGCAGCCGTGCGGTCGGCACTGCGCGACCTGACCCGCCCCGACCGCCTGCTGGCCAGCCCGCTGCTCGGGTCCCGGATGTGCCAGGCCGGTGACGGCGACGGGCGGGAGGCGGCCGCGCTGGTCTCGAGCATGCGCAGGGCCGTGCGGCAGGTCGCGGCCGACCCTCGCACGGAGGTGGCCGCCCGCACGCTGGACCGCACCTACCTGCGTCCCGCCGCGACCCAGGAGCGGGCGGCGGAGGTGCTCGACCTGCCGTTCAGCACGTACCGGCGCCACCTGCGCGCCGGCGTCGAACGGCTCTGCGACGTGCTGTGGTCCTGGGAGCTGCACGGCCCGCCCCCGGCGTCCGGCGACCCGTCCAGCGCGCGGCCGGGCGGTCGGGAAGTGGACAGCACCTGACCTGGTGGATGAGCACCTGACGGCCGGACGGTGGGCCTCCCACTCGGACCCACCGGAGGCCACCATGACCACCACCCGCACCGTGCCCACCGTGATCGTCGTCGGCGGCAGCATCGCCGGCCTGCTCGCCGCCGCCGCCTGCCACCCGTACGCCGACGAGGTGATCGTCCTCGAGCGCGACACCCTCCCCGACGGCCCGGCGCCGCGCCCCGGCACCCCGCAGGTCGGCCACGCCCACGGGCTGCTCGCGAGCGGCCGCGTGGCCGCCGAGCGTCTCCTCCCCGGACTCGGCGGCGACCTGCTCGCCGCCGGCGCGGCCACCAAGGGCGACCTGGGCCGCAGCGGCCACTGGTACATCGGCGGCGGTCGGCTCGCCGACACCACGATCGGCCAGGAGAGCATGAGCGTCTCCCGGGAGACGCTCGAGTCCGCCGTACGCGACCGCGTCCTGAAGCTCGCGCGCGTCACCGTCGTCGAGGGCGTGGACGCGTGCGGCCTCGTCGCCGAGGACGGCCGCGTCGTCGGGGTCCGCCTGCGCCACCCCGGCGCGGGGCCCGCCGAGGAGACGAGGCGCGCCGACCTCGTCGTCGACGCCACCGGACGCTCCGGACGCGGCGTCGGCTGGCTGCGCGACCTCGGCCTGGCCGTGCCCCGGGACGAGCGGGTCCGGATCAACCTGCGCTACGCGACCACGCAGCTGGAGCGCCGCCCCGAGGACCTGGACGGCCGTCTCGTCTCGGTGTCGGGGCCGGTGCCGGCCGTGCCGCGGGGCGGCGTGGCGATCGCGCAGGAGGGCGATCGCTGGATCGTGACGCTCTTCGGCTACCTCGACGAGCAGCCGCCGCTGGACGAGGACGGGTTCCGCGCCTACGCGGCTCGGCTGGTGAACCCCGACCTGGCGCCGCTGCTCGCCAGCCGGCCGCTGCTGCACGCACCCCGCGGCTACCGCTTCCCCGACTCGCGCCGGCGCTACTTCGAGGAGGTCGCCGACCTGCCCGCCGGGTACGCACCGATCGGCGACGCGATCTGCTCCTTCAACCCGTCCTTCGGACAGGGCATGAGCGTCGCCGCGCTGGAGGCCGTGGAGCTGCGCGACGCGATCGCCGGCGGCCTCGACGCGGTCCGCGCGGCCTATCCGGCAGCGGCGGCGGCGATCGTGGACCGCGCCTGGGCCGTGGTCACCGGGGCCGACCTGCAGATCCCCGGCGTGGAGGGCCCGCCGCCGGCGGCCCCTGCCTGGGTCGCCCGCTACGTCCGCCGGCTGCAGCGCGCCGCGCGACGCGACCCGGTGGTGGCGGCCGCGTTCTTCCGGGTCACCAACCTGATGGACCACCCGAAGCGGCTCCTCCGGCCGGGGATCGCGTGGCGGGTCCTCGCCCGCGGCTGACCGTCACCGAGCGCCGCCGCCGAGCACCGCCGCCGAGCGCCGCCGCGGCGGCGCGACGCTCAGGAGCCGCGGCGGGTGAGCTTGATCAGCGGGATCTCGCGGTCCGTGCTCTCCCGGTACTTGGCGTAGCGGGGCGCGGCGGCGACCACCGTCCCCCAGGCCCGATCCAGCTCCTCGCCGTGCAGCTGCTCGGCGGTGACCTCGACGTGCTCGCCCGCCACGTCGATCGCCACGCGGTCCGGGTGCGCCGCCAGGTTGAGGTACCACGCCGGGTTCTTCGCGGCGCCGTTCGCGGAGGCCACGACCACCCACGACCCGTCCTCGCCGGGGAACCAGCCCAGCGGCGTGGACCGGGGCTCGCCGCTCCTGCGCCCGACCGTCGTGAGGACGAGGGCGTTCAGGCCGGCGACCGACTCCTTGCCGGCGCGGATCCTGCGGATGGCGAACCGGTTGAACGTCGCGAGCACGAAGCCCCGGGGCTGGCGGTTGCCGCGCGTACCGGTCGGGGACTCGAAGGACATGGCACCTCGATGGGTCCGATGACGTGACGCCGCCCACCCTACGCCGCCCGCGGGTCGCCCGGAGGTCGCTACTGTCGTCCCCAGCCCGCGGCGGACCCGAGGAGACCAGCATGGACAGCAGCGAGGTCATCGCCGAGCACGAGCGCTCCGGCCGGTACTTCGAGGCCGACGGGGTCGGCAGCTTCGTCCTCGACCGGGGCAGCGGACCGCCCGTCGTCTGCCTGCACGGCGTGCCGGCCTCCGCGTTCCTCTACCGCAAGGTCGTCCCCGAGCTGGCGAGCCGCGGGCTCCGTGGCATCGCCTTCGACCTGCCCGGGCTCGGGCTGGCCGACCGCCCGGGGGGTTCGACTACACCTGGACCGGTCTGGGCCGCTTCGCCGCGGCCGCCGTCGACGCGCTCGGCCTCGACCGCTTCCACCTGGTGGTCCACGACATCGGCGGACCGGTCGGGTTCGAGGTCGCGGCCGCGATGCCGGAGCGGGTCGCGTCCCTGACCGTGCTGGACACGATCGTCGAGGTCGACACCTTCACCCCGCCGTGGTCCATGCGGCCGTTCCGGACCCGGGTCGGACCGGCGTACCTGCGCACCATGACCAAGCCGATCTTCCGCCGGCTGATGCGGCTCCAGGGCGTCGCCGACCCCGACGCGCTGCCGCCGGCCGAGGCCGACGCCTACGTCGACCTGCTCCGCCGCGGCGACGGCGGGGCCGCGTTCCTGAAGATCATGAAGGGCTTCGAGCTGACCCGCGCCAAGCGCGACCTCTACGCGCGCACGCTCGGCGAGGCGCCGTACCCCGTCCAGGTCGTCTGGGGCGAGAAGGACCCCGCGCTGACGCCCGAGCGGTTCGGCGAGGAGGCGCGGCGCGCGGCCGGGCTCGACGCGATCACGCTGCTGCCCGGCAAGCACTTCCTCCAGGAGGACAACGCGCCGGCGATCGCGGACCTGGTGGCGAGCCTGGCGCGAGATGCCACCTCCTGACCCGCGACGCGGCGCCCCTGCCGGCCCTACGCTCGCACCATGAGCGAGCAGCCCAGCGAGCAGACCGAAGAGAAGAGCATGGCAGGGCGCACGGTGCTGGTGACCGGCGCCAGCGACGGCATCGGCGCGGAGACCGCCCGGACGCTGGCCGGCCACGGGGCGACGGTGCTGGTCACCGGCCGCTCGGCGGAGAAGCTCCGGCCCGTCGCGGAGGCCGTCGGCACGGAGCCGCTGGTCGCCGACTTCGCCCGCCTCGACGACGTACGGCGCCTGGCCGCCGAGGTCGCGGAGCGGACCGAGTCGATCGACGTGCTGATGAACAACGCCGGCGGCACCTTCGCGCCGTCGAAGAAGACGGCCGACGGGCACGAGCCGAACTTCCAGATCAACCACCTGGCGCCGTTCCTGCTGACCAACCTGCTCCACCCGCTGCTCACCGCCGCGCCCGACTCGGCGCTGGTCGTCAACACCTCGAGCATCGCGAACCTGGGCGGCAAGATCGTGCTCGACGACCTCGACTACGAGAACCGCCGGGCCATCGAGTTCGTCGCGTACGGCACCGGCAAGCTGATGAACATCCTGTTCACCCGGGGCATCACGCAGCGCTGGTCCGACGACAACATCTGCGCATCCGCCGTCCACCCGGGCCCCGTCGGCAGCTCGTTCGGCCGGGACTCCTGGATCGTCGGCCTCGCCTACCGGACCCCGCTCAAGCGGTTCGCGACGATCAGCGTGGAGGACGGCGCGGCGCCGCTGATCGCCCTCGCCCTGCACGGCCCCGACCCGGAGATCAACGGCCGCTACTTCAGCCGGTTCTCGATCGACGGCCGCGAGAACAAGCAGGCCCACGACCAGGCCCTGATCGACGGGCTGTGGGAGCGGTCGGCGGCGCTGGTCGGGCTGGGCTGAGGGCGCCAAACCGCCCACTATGGGCTGCCCGTGGTGACTCCCTTTAGCACCTTCTGCAGGTTTTCCCTGGCCCCGGGAGCGACCGTCGGACGAGTTTCAGGGGATCGCTGGGCGGCGCGGTATCGCAGTTCGGCGGCGACGCCTGGTCCTTCTCGCTTGGGCTCGGCTTGGGGCAGAGGAGGTATTCGCGGTGGCCGAGCGGTCTCGAGGGCCGCAACCGACCTCAACTTCCCAGTTCCTGGAAAAAGCAATGGCTGTCATCAAGGTCGCGACTTGGACTTGCGGATCTGCTCGGCACGGGCTCACGGTGGGCCGCTCACGACGACCTCGGGCCATAACTCGTGTCGAGGGAAGTGCCCCATATTAGTCGGCGACCCCAATAGGTTTGGCCCGTGAAGGCTGCTGACCCCCACCAGTCGGGCGGCACTGCGGCTGCCGCGGACAAGCGGTGGGCAGACGCATCCCATTCAGTGGGGCAGTTCCGGGCCCGAATCCTCGGCCTCGTGTCCCTAGAGCTCATCATCGACGAGTACCAGCGACGCTTGACCGGCCTATCGGAGACGCTGACCTACGACGAGAAGCGAGCGGTCCGCGACGGAATGGCGGAGGAATACGTAGGGATCATTGACTCGCTGACCCAGCCCGCCCCCATGCTCACGGCCGAGGGGTGCGAGACGTCCAGCGTGAGCTCGAAGAAGCTGCTAGAGCAGTTCCCCGGAAAGCACGTCCGGGATTGGCGACGCCAGGTCGCGACGACCACCGACGTCAACAGCCTCAAGCGTCGCGTCCTCGACCACGTCCTCACCGTCGGCGGCGCCAGGGGCGAGAGCGCCTACGCCACACGCTCCGACTTCCAGTTCTCCGAAGATCTGACGGTCGAGCGCAGCGGGCCGCTCCGCGTGGACGAGAGCGCCGACGACGACGTCGTCGCCCGCATCCACGCCGAGCCTGCCTTCGGAGGAGAAGCGGCTGCGGAGCAGGGGGGCCGGGAAACGTGAACTGGCGGGACGTCCTATTCTTAGCATGCACCTTCTTTCTGAGCGCTCTGCTGCTGGCGGTATTCCACTACGAGGGTGACCCGACGTGGCTCACGGAGAACCTTCCAGCTGTCGAAGGCGGGGATGGGATTCTCTGGCAGGTTCACGCGACGTTCCTGTCCGTCGGATTTGCGGGGCTCGCGATTGCCGCGCAGCTCTTTGCTGAGGCGCCGCTCGCGATTGGGGCTTCACGGAGTCGCGTCCTTGACCACATCTGGGCGGGGTGGTTCGCGGGCGTCGGGTTGGTCGGCAACGCGGTGATTGCCTTCGAGACGATCTGGCTGCCGAGCGGCATGGGCGTGCTCGTAAGCGCAGCGGTCTGGTTCGTACCCACTGTCGCGTTGCTTGTGCTCTCGACGCTCCGGCTAGTTCAGCTCTTCGGCCACCCGTCGAGACTTGACGAGGTTGTGAAGACGTCTCTCGTTGAGTCGATCAGTAGCCGACTCGAATCTGTGTCTCAGACGTACGGGGAAGCTCGCAGACAGTTGAAAGACCTCGTCACTTCCACATGGGAGATCGGAATCCTGAATCCAGCGGGAGAGACGCTCCGCGTTCCTGTCCCTGAGGTTGGTCGAGTAGTCAAGTCGATCAAGCCCAAAGTGCTACGTCGCGCACTGGATTCGCTCGGCCCACGGGCCACCGAGACCGCTATTGATGGTGACGGATCGGCCGAGACCTACACTCCTCCCCGACTGACACTGGACGTCGAGCCCGGAGATCGAACCCGCCTCGGCGAGACCGCCTTTCGCGTCAGCACGGAGCAAGAGTTGGACGAAGAAACTCAGCGGAAGTTGGTGCGCCTACTCCAGTCGAGCGTCGAGTTCGAGGTGTCAGGCACGGTCACTCCTGATGAGGAGACCGACCGAGAAATCGGGATCCTGAAGGATGCCATCGGCACCAACATTCGCTCTGGGGCGCTGTCGACTGCGGAGCGTGCCCTCGAGCTTCTTGGACATGTCGTCAAAGGTGTTTGGCTGGCTCGACCCGAGACCTTGGACTCCTCCAGGCGGACATCCTTTACCCGACGAGACTGGCTGTTTCGCAGCATCAGCGAAGTCGAGCAGGACGTGCTCCTCTCGCCACGCGTAGCTGGAATCTTCGTTAGTGCCGCGATGTCGCGGGCACTCGAGGCGCCTCGCATGGACTCATCGGAGTACGTCGACGAATGCTTGCGTAGTTTCACCCGAATCTGGCTTGACGTCCTGCAGCATGGAGGTCCCGAGTTCAAGAATCTACCGGAACGCATCGTCGTCTGCGTTCAGAACCTCGCTGCCTACTCCCGTTCGGACGCCGACCGCCGTCAAGACCTTCCCGCCCGGGCAACGTGGGCAATGGTTGAACTTGTGAAGCTCGCGCTGGACGCGAAGAAGCCTGACGCCGCCAAGCTGGCGGCCAACGAGTTGAACGAACTCTTCCGGTTCTCCGACGACGGCGGCGCCGGCCGCGCCCACGTCAGAGCCGGCCAACTCGTCCTCTCTGGCTGGTTGGACTATCTCGGCGACAAGAACGATGACCGCGATCCCGCGGACCCTGAGCTTCGACCTCTGGTCGCGCCGCAAGGAACTTGGGCGGAGATCATCGAGGCGAGGGCGCTCGCAGAACGCGGCGTGGCGCCGTTCAGCAGGTGGGACTGGTGGGAACTGAGGGGCACTGGCTCCGGTCGCGCACAAGCTCTTCAACTGTCCGACTACATCGACAAGGCCCAACTCCACGCACTTGCCTCCTCGTTCGGCTCGCTGCCTCCTGCGAACGACCAAGAGATCGCCTCCGAGTACAAGCGATTCGTCCGGGTTCTCGATGCAGGTCAGGCCGAGCTGAGCGACAAACAGAAGAACCTCAAGAGGAAGTTCGAAGAGGAGATCGGCAAGTGGGACGCTGCCGAGGATGGGCGGTTGGCGCTGGCGCCGCTATCTGATGCGAAGGTCGGCGACCTCAAGGCGGCGCTCGTCTCAGCGCTCAAAAAGAGCGATCGACTCGCTGATGAGATACCGGTCGTTGACGAGGTACCCCCATCCGCTGACTCCGCGAAACCGATCCTGGGGATGAACTTCCGAGTTCCGAGGAACTACCTCGTCGACGAGGTCTTCAACCAGACCTACGCAGACCCTCGAGACCTCGGGCAGGTCATCGCTCGCGGGTTCACCGATGCTGAAGACCACAAGCTTGTTGACCTACTTCGATCAATTCAGGGTGAGGTCCGGGAGGCAACGGTCCAAGCGATTCTTGGTCAGATTATGGCACTCGGGGACGACGCCTCTGAGTACGTCTTCGCATCCCCGTACGGCGGCTTGATGGACGTCCATGAGTGGCACTCCGCAGATTTCCGCGCTGCGCTAGGGAGAGTTACTCACGTCGAGACCGCAATGTTGGACGATGAAGCGATCCTCTTCGACCGCCGGAGTACCGTACTTTCAGCGCGGTCGCCGGAGCAGAAGGACGGCCTCTCTCCCGTAACCGGCACCTCAATCGCTCTGGGCATATTCGAGGATGTATATGGCGGCAACGAACCGCAGGTCCGGGTCGAGACGGGCGAATACTTCGTAGCTTGGCGGGGCGAAGACCCCCGAGTATTCCGTTTCGGCCCGGTCTGGGAGACGGAAACGGCGGAGTCCGCCGACGCCGAGTCGGTGACCAGCGAGGAGGACGCGGTGCCCGAGACGTGACAGCCGGCCACCTGAGGGGCATCTCCTCGTAGGCGAACTAGAACAGAGGTCCGCGAGTTTGCCGTCAGCGAGTCTTTTTCACGGCCACAGGATGCGCATATGTACGCGCAGTCGACATCGGGGATCATCCAGATCTACTCCCTAGCCTACCCTGGTGCCGCGAAAAACTGACTCGAGAAACTCACTCATCTGCCGCATTCCGCGCGGTCGCGGACCGGCGTCATAGCCGCGACAGCAGCCAGTGTCATACCGGCCGGACGGCGGTCCAAGGAAATCGTCTGGTAGCCGCGAAGCGGCCGTTGAGGGGGCCACCGTCGCACGAAGTCGACTCGCCGCCGTTCGAGCGGCATGTTCGGGCGTTGCCGGCGGAAGAGCCATTGTGCGAGGCTGCGCCCAGAACGCGAGGACGAGGGTGAATGTGGGCTCAGTCCTTCCCTGCAGCGGCCGCGCATTCACCGTCCACCGACGACGACGCAGTGGCTGATCGCGAGGGGCGAGCGCGACCGGCAGAGGCGGGAGAGCAATGCAGCCAGTGACCGAACTAATTACCGCTGCCGCTGCGCTTATTGATGCCTTGGCATGGCCGGCAATCGTACTGTTCCTCGTCATCCGGTTCCGCGAGAGTCTCGGCGACTTCATGGCAAACCTGAGCGAGTTCAGCCTCAAGGCCCCAGGTATCGAGGCATCTGCGAGGCGCCAGCAGATTGAGGCCGCCGTCGCGGTCGGGGCCGCAATCGCCACGTCACCCAGCGCCGACTCCGATCCTCATGCGCCAGCGCGGGCCGCTGCAGAGCTGGCACAAGCGCTGCCGGGTCAGCGAGGCCAACGCTCCCTTCAGGGGTCGGTCGCGCTATGGGTCGACGACCAGCCCGACAACAACCGCTACGAGCGGCAGGCCTTGGAAGCACTCGGGGTCATCGTGGACATCGCAACCTCGACGGACGAGGCGCTGGAACGGCTCCGCATGAAGTCGGCGGACATCGTCATCTCCGACATGGCCCGACCACCCGACCGGCAGGCCGGATACGCCTTGCTCGACGCCATGCGCACCGGCGGGGACCACACTCCCTTCGTCATCTACTCAGGTTCGCGGTCGGCGGCCCACAGCGCAGAGGCTCGAGCACGAGGCGCCATAGGGTCCACCAATGCGCCTCAAGAACTGGTCTCGATCATCACCCAGGCACTGCACCAGCGCCGAACCCCGTGGAACGGCAACAAGTGATCGGCTCGGCGGTTCCGCCACGCCTGCGTCAAGGTCGCGCGAGGCGCTGAGAGCGACCGATCAACTAGGTGCGCCCATTCCGCCGCAACACATGCACGTACGGACACGTGGACGTCGTGTGGGCAATCGGTCCGGACGCGAGCCTGAAGGCGTGCGGTCAAGAGTGATCGAGGCAACATCGTGGCACCCCTCCGCCGGCCAGCCGATTCCACGTGGAATCCTCCGGCCGTGAGCGAACACCGAACCAGGGCGCAGTCATTCCTAGAGGCCGTGAAGGCTCTGGCGGCTGTCGCCGCGCTAACCGCAATCGTTCTGGCCGTCCTGTGGGTTGCCGGTCGAGACTGGCCGACGATGAAGCTGTTCGCTCCGGCGTATGGAGCATCTCTGCTAGCCCTCGGTGGATTCGTGCAGATGGTGTTGACATCTACAGCAGGCGAGGGGGAGCGCCGAATCTCTAAGCGCAGTAGTTGGTGGGAGAGCCTCGGCTGGGCCGCCATCAGCTTCGGTGGCGGGATGGCGGCCATCGTGCCAGTTGCGAACCTGTTCGCAGCACTCTGACCGTCGTCACGGGGCTCCTGCCGGAACTTCGCAAGCCCCGGCGCGGACCAGAGCTTTGTCACCGCTCTGAACGATCGGCATTTGGTTGCACTGCGGGAGGTCGGCCCTGGGATCCAGGGAGGTCCAGCCTCCCGGAGATCCTCGAACTGAGGTGCGTCCTATCGCCGCTTCGCGGGGTCGATTCTTGACCTGCGGGCTGCGCGCCTCGCGATACTTCAACCGTGTCCGTCATCGCCACCCTGGGAACCACGCTGGCCTCTGGTGTCATCGCCGCAGCCATCGCTATCACTGCTGACAACTGGCGAGGTGATCGCACACGTCGCCGCGAGGGCGAAATCGCGCTGAGGGAGTTCCAACGAGTCCTGGGGGACATGTCCGGATACCTCCTGATGGCCGACTCGGTTATCGACGAGACACCTCTTGAGAAGCTGGATTGGCCGGACCTCGCTCAGGCCAGGCGAGCGGCGTACCCGTACAGAAATCTCCTTCACCACGACGACAGACGTCTGGTCACGCGCAGCAGCGTCCCGTTCGACGCACATGGAAACTGGCACTACGACTCCCGGCAGCCCGAGGTGAACACATGGGCTGCGGAACTCGATGCAGCGATCGATCGCGCCTTCGCGCCACGCCTCGGACGGATATGGATCCGGCTAGTCCGGCGATCGAATGGCGAGGGCCGCTGAGACCAGGCGCCATCGCTGCTGTCTCCGTCTCGCCGCGTCATTCCGCCGCGTCTGACGCAATCCGACCGGGGCGGAGTGCCTGGCCGGAGCGGCGGCCGCCGAGAGGTGGTGGCGGGTCGACGGTGGCATGCGGACTTGGCCCCAGCGTCACCGGCGTCGGTGGTAGCGGTGGTCGCCGTTGGCCAGCCGGTCGGTCTGGTACGCCGGATCGTGGGTCCGGTGGTGGTGGAACCCGCACAACAAGACCGCGTTGGCCAGGTCCGTGCGGCCGCCGGCTGACCAGGGGGCGGCGTGATGAGCCTCGCACCAGGTCGCCGGGATGGTGCAGCCCTCGGCGCGGCAGGTGGTGTCGCGGAGCCGGAGCGCCTTGCGCTGGGCCGGGGTGAACAGCCGCTGGGCGCGGCCGAGGTCGAGGACCTCCGACTTCCCGCCGAGAACGGCGGGGACGATCTTGGCGGTACACGCCAGTCGGCGGGCGTGGGCGGCGGAGATCCGGCCCGCGCCGTCCCCGGTCACGGAGTCCAGCAGCCCGGCGGCGCCGAGGCGCCTCTCCAGGTCCTCCAGGGTGACGGTGACCATGACCGCCGTCGCATCGCCGCCGTGCTCCGGAAGCGTTGCCGGGTCGAGCCGGTCCAGCAGAGCGCAGAACGCGTGCCCGAGCATCCGGTGCCGCGGCAGCCGCTCGAGGTCGGGGTTCGCTCCACCAGCCGATCGCGGCGAGGTGAGCGCGTCGAGGTAGGTCGCCAACCGCGTCGCGGTGGCGTCGGGCAGCGTCATCGTGACCCGGGTGGCGCCATCGCCCAGCGGCGTCATCCGCAGCGACAACGCCGACTGCGCCCGGGACTCCTCCTCGTGCAGCCGACGGGCCTCCTCGTCCGCGGCGACCTCGGGAGCGACCACGTCCAGCACCCGGCGCCCGAGGACCCGCAGGTGCTGGGGCAGCATCCCCACCCCGCCGCACTCGGCGGCGTCGCCGCTCCCCAGGGCGACCAGCCGCGCCTCGGCATCGCCCCTGACCTCTCCCCCCACCCGGTCCGGGAGCGCGTCCAACGCCTGCACGATCACCTTGGCCTGGTCCAGCGACAGGCGTCCGGCGGCCATCGCGGCCCCGACCCGGGGCCAACGCTGGTCGATCGCCTCGGCCAGCCGCCCCTCGGGGCGCAGCCGGGCGACCTCAACGTTCGCCCGGTGCGCCAGCCACCCGGCCACGTCCCGTGCACCATGGACCTCTGCAACCTCGCCAGCCGCGGCCATCGTCCGCAACCGCAACTCGGCGACCTGCGCCTCGAGTGCCACCAACTCGGTGAGCACCGCTTCCTTCTCCCCCGCACTCAAGAACGCGGCATGCGCATCCGCCACGCCGGCCAGCTCGACCCGGCAGGCGGTCACCGCGCGGGTGATCCGGTGCGGGACGGGACCGGGCAGCAGGGTCATCACGGAGCCTTCGGGAGCGGTTCGGCGTACGCCGATTCTACCGTCATTCGATCATCTGTTCGATCCTCAGAATCGGTGACCCGACGCACGTGCGACCCCGCGCCCATTGACCCGCTACATGCAGGCGTCGATGCTGAGCCCCAGCTCGCCCGCCACGAAGACGCCGAGCGACGCCATCGAGTCGTCCGGGATCACGCCCATGTCCGCGAGGTCACGGGCCAGGTTCCTCAGGCCGGCTCGCGGGTTGGCCTGGGAGGACGAGTGCTCCCCCATCGTCCCGGTCTGGGCGAAGACCTTCGTCGCCTGTCCCCAGCAGGACGGGTGCGCCGCCTGCGCCGGCGCTGCGAGGCCGACTGCTCCGACGAGGGTCACGGCGGCGGCCGCCGCCACCAGCTTTCCAGTCATGTCATCACTCCCTTGTGGTGCGTGGACTGTCCGGTCTCGGACATTGCCACGCACCCGCCGGCGGGTCCATCGCCGATCGCCGGGTGGTCCAGACCAGTACGCCGGTCGCTGCCGGGCTCGGCCGCGCCGGCCCGTGGGCGCCTCAGTCAGCCGTCATCGCACCGATCGCGCCGGTGACGTAGGGGATCAACCAGATCGCCCAGACCACGATGCTGAGCCGGTGGAAGCTCGCCTTCTCGCTCGCCCGGTCGCGCACGAGCACCACCACGGCCCACACCAGGTGCACGGCCATCAGCGCGATCGCCAGGCCGCCGGTCCAGATCATGACCGTGTTCAGGGCGCTGGTGGGGCCGTCGGACTCGTCGGCGATCCGGCTCATCAGCATCGTGCCGGTGACGTCGCACGCGAGGCCGAGCGCGAAGGCCCCGGCGTGCCACCACCGCAGCGTGCCCTGGATCCGCTCGGCCCAGACGCCGATCGTGTAGAAGACCAGGGCCAGGGTGATGACGACGATCGCGACGGCGAGCATGGGAGCAACCTAGGGGTTCTGATCGGCACTACCGGCCCCGGGTGTCAGCGGCCCACCTGACGCGCCGCCAGGTCCAGGCCGGCGCGCCACCCCGGTGCCCGCCCTCCGGCGGGAGGGGCGATCTCCGGCATCGCGTGGCCCGTCCGCGCCAGGGCCCAGGCGACCAGGGAGTTGGAGTTCCACATCTCGCCGGTGCGCAGCTCGTCGCGCCCCCAGACCAGTGCGGGGACCTCCCGCAGGATCGCGAGCAGGGCAGCGGCCGTCGCCTCGTCCTCGCTCGCGCGGACCGGGCTGTCCACCGCCGCCGACGCGTCGGGGATCCGGCCACCGGGCCAGCACCGGACCTCGTAGCGGAACGCCCGGAAGCGGCCCAGCCAGGCCGCCCCGACCGGCCCCTCACGGACGACGCCCCGCTCGCCCTCACCGACGTTCCACACGGGTCCCATCTCCACGGCGAAGGTCTGCTCCCCGAGCCGCACCATGAGTCCGGCGTGGTAGAGGTCGAGCGGCGGTCGGCGACCCCGCCAGGCGCACCACCGCTCGTAGGCACGACCGTTGAGCCGGACGAAGTGCCCACCCGCGCCGAGCGGGAGCCAGTAGAGGTCGATCCAGCCCGCCACCGACCACCTCCCGCTCGTCCGGTGACCAGTCAAGCGGCCCTCCGGGTCGATCGGAAGCGACTCGGGCCGTCTGGTCGGCGCCCACCCGCGCGACCGGGGCGGGCGGCGAGGAGCAGCCCCGTCAGCGGGGCGCCAGCAGCCGCAGCTGCAGGCTCGCCGCGAAGCGCTGCTCGGGGTCGGCGAGGTCCAGCCCGCTGACCTCCTCCAGCCGGCGCAGGCGGTAGCGGAGCGTGTTGGGGTGGATGAACAGCGCCGCCGCCGCGGCGCGGACGTCGCCCAGGGCGTCCAGCCACGCGTCGAGGGTCTCGGCGAGGCCGGAGTCGTTGCGCTCGTCGTACTCCAGCAGCAGCGCCAGCGGGCCGACCGGCCGCTCGCCCCGGGCGGCGGCGAGGTCGCGCAGCTCCAGCAGCAGCGACTGGGTGTGCACGTCGGGCAGCCGCGCGACCCGGCGGGTGCCGTGCCCCTCGCGGAGCACCCGCAGCACCCGGGTGGCGGTGGCGCGCGAGGCGGCCACTCCCCCGACGTCGGTGCCGACGCCGCCGACGCCGACGATCGCCGGCAGCCGCGCCCCGAGCCGGTCGCAGAACTCCTCGGCCAGCCGGGCCGCGCGCGTCTCGGGCTCGCTGGCGGTCCCACCCGGCGCCACCGGCAGCAGGGCGTAGGCGATGCCGCCGACCACGGCGACCGCCGAGGTGGGGACGGACGCGGCCAGGTGGACGCTGAGCGCGTCGGCGACCCGCTCCAGGTCGCTGGTGTCGCCGGGCGCCGGCTCCGCCTCGGAGCGGTCGGTGCGCAGGGCGACCGCAAGGACGACCACCGGCCTCCCGGCCAGTCCGAGGCGGCTCAGCGCGTCGCGCGCGCCGACGCCGCCCTCGATCGCGCTGCCGACCAGATCGGTCCGCAGCCGACGCTGCACGTCGGCACCCGCGCGGACGCGGAGCATGTGCAGCGCGACCAGCTTCGAGGCGTCCTGCAGCGCGGCGGTCCGCTCGGGGGTGATCTCCCCGTCCATCGCCGCCCAGATCGAGCCGAGCACCTCGTCGCCCGCGCGGACCGCGATGGCCACCCGCTGCTTGCTGACCGCGTCGGCGCCGAGGTCGGCGGGGTCGACCACGACGGGTCGGTGCTCGCGGTAGAGCTCCCGGAAGACACCGAGCTCGGTCAGCATGCGGGCGTACCGCTCCGGCACCTGCCGACCGATGATCGTCTCCACCCGGGACGGGTCGGCCTCGTCCTGGCGGCCGGAGAAGGCCAGCACGCGCGAGCTGCGGTCCTCGATCGTGACGGGGGCGTCCAGCAGCGACGCGACCGCGTTCGCCACGGCGAACAGGTCGCCCGACGGCAGGCCGCCGATCGACTCCGCCTCGCCGTGGACGATGTCGCCCTCGGCGAGCACCGAGCGCAGCAGCGCGGTCAGCTGCGCCCAGGTGGCACCCCGGCGCAGTCCGAGCAGCGCCAGCCCGGCGTCGGCCACCGCGGCGTCCAGCTCCGGGGTGAGCACGACCGGAGCCCGGACGACCAGGCCGACGCCGCCCTGCCGACCCACCGCGCGGACCAGGTCCGGCAGCCCGGCCGCGGGCACGCCGACGCCGGCCACCAGGGCCGCCGGCGGCAGCACCGGCTCGTCGTCGGGGTCGTGGATGACCACGCCACCGATCTCGCCCTCGTGCGCCGGATCGCCGGCGACCAGCTCGAGCAGCGAGTCGCCGAGATCGTCGAGGACCCGGCCCAGGCTCGCGCGGGGTCGCTGGTTCACCGCGTCAGGGTACGAGCCGCGTGCGGTCATCCCGACAGCACCTCCCCGGCAAACGCGAGCCTGCGAGTGTTTGCCCGCCCAACCGCGAGCGAAGCGAGCCTGGTTGGGCGGAACAGCCAATCAGCGCGGCGAAGCCGCTCCATGCCTTTCAGCGAAGCTGTATCCACTCCGTCGAGGTGGTGACCGCGTCGAGGATCTCCGGGATCGGGGTGACGCCCAGGCCGGGCCCGGTCGGCACCTGCATGTAGCCGTCCTCGATGGTCAGCGGCGCGGTGATGTCGGTCTGGTAGAAGCGGTCGGAGGCCGAGATGTCACCGGGCAGGGTGAACCCGGGCAGCGCGCCGAGCGCCGCGTTGGCGGCCCGGCCCAGCCCCGTCTCGAGCATCCCGCCGCACCACACCGCGAGCCCGTGCGCGGCGGCCACGTCGTGGATCCTCACGGCCTCCAGGTATCCGCCGACCCGACCGGGCTTGATGTTGATGATGGAGCAGGCGCCGAGCTCGATCGCCGCGGCGGCCGACTCGGCCGACACGATGGACTCGTCCAGGCAGATCGGGGTCCTGACCTGGCGCGCGAGCGCGGCGTGCCCGACCACGTCCTCCTCCTCCAGCGGCTGCTCGATCAGCAGCAGGTCGAAGTCGTCCAGCTTGGACAGGTGGCGGGCGTCGCGCAGCGTGTACGCCGTGTTCGCGTCCACCTGGAGCAGCACGTCGTCGCCGAACCGCTCGCGCACCGCACGCACGGGCTCGAGGTCCCAGCCGGGCTCGATCTTCAGCTTGATCCGCACGTAGCCGGCGTCCAGGTAGCCGCCGACGACGTCGAGCAGCACCGGGATGCTGTCGTAGATCCCGACCGAGACGCCCGAGGGCACCCGCTCGTGGACCGCGCCGAGCTCCCGCGCCCAGGAGCGTCCGGACGCGCGCAGCTCGGCGTCCAGCACGGCCATCTCCAGGGCGGCCTTGGCCATCCGGTGGCCCTTGAACTTGCGCAGCAGCGCGGCGACCGCGGGGGCGCCGTGGCGGCGCAGGTCCTCGGAGCCGTCGGCGAGCGCCGGGACCAGGAAGCGGCGCAGCACGTCGGCCGTCGCGTCGACGTACTCCGAGGAGTAGAGCGGGTCCGACATGGCCACGCACTCGCCCCACCCCTCGCCGTCGGCGGTCACCGCCCGGAGCAGCAGGACGTCGCGCGCGGTCTGGGTGCCGAACGAGGTCCGGAACGGCGACACCAGCGGCATCGCGATGCGGCGCAGCTCGACGCCCTCCAGCTTGACGGTCACTCGGTCTCTCCTTCGTGGTCTCCCCCGTGGTCGCCCGCCGGCAGCACGAGGTAGCCCTGCTCCTTGTCGAAGCCGGCGACGCTGCCGCCGGCGGTCAGTGCGGTCAGCAGCTGGTCGCGCACCTTGGCGCGCCAGTCGCGGCTCTGCTCGGGATCGGCACGCCGCTCGGCCTCGACGTCGCGCGGCACCTGGACCCACGACGCGGCCGCGCCGGACGGCACGACCGGGCGCACGGGGGCACCGGCGCACGCGGTCACGACCCGCGGGTCGGTGAGCGGCCAGTGGACCAGGATGCGGTCGCTCTCCTCGTCACGGTTGATCGCGTCGGTCATCGCGCCGTAGAAGTCCGGCAGGTACTCGGCCACGTGCGCACCCAGCTTGGCGAGGTTGAAGTAGGCGTTGCGGGCGACCAGCGGGTCGAACGTCCACTCGATCAGCTCGATGCCGCGGTCCAGGCACCACGCGCGCTGGTGGAGCTTGAGGGCGAATCCGACGTGCCGACCGCCCACCGACGACAGCACGCCGGCGATGTGGCTGTGCATCGTCCGCGACGCCGGCGTGGAGTGGAACCCCACGCAGACGCCGACCATCGTGTCGCCGTCGTAGGCGCCGGCGACGTAGCTGTCCGCCTTGCCCATCGCCCGCAGCAGCTCGGCGCTCATCGGCGGGTTCTCCGGGACGCCCCAGATCTCCCCGAGCACCTCGGCGGCCTCGCGCAGCTCGTCGATCTCGGCGAGCCGGCGCACCACCACGCCCGAGGCGCCGGCGGCCGCCTCGTACGCGGCCCACGCCCCCTCGGCGAGGTCGGTCGGGTCGGTGCTCATCTCGTTCCTCCCAGCAGCTCCTCCAGCATGGCGCGGAGCAGCGCCGTGCGGTCGGGAATCCGGTCGACGAGCACGTGCTCGTGCTCGGCGTGGGCGCCCCCGCCGACGGCGCCGAGGCCGTCCAGCGTGGGGGTGCCGACGCCGGCGGCGAAGTTGCCGTCCGACGCGCCCCCGACGGCGGCGTGCGTCAGCGCGGGCAGGCCGAGCCGCTCGGTGATCCGCCGCGCCCGCTCGTACAGCCCCATCGACGCGGACTCCTCCAGCGGCGCGCGGTTGATGCCACCACCGACGCGCACCTCGGCGCCCTCGAGCACCGGGGCGAGGCCGTGCAGCGCGGCGTCGACCCGCTCCTGCTCGGCAGAAGTCCACGCCCGTACGTCGATCGAGAACCGCGCCTGCGCCGGGACCGTGTTCATGGTGGTCCCGCCTGAGGTCACCGTCGGGGTGACCGTGGTGCCGGCCTCCGCGTCGCCGAGCCCGGCCACGGCGAGCACCTGGTGGGCCATCTCGACGCTGGCGTTGACGCCCTTCTCGGGCTCGAGCCCGGCGTGGGCGGCGCGACCGGTGACCTCGATCTCGTAGAGCGAGGTCCCCTTCCGGGCGGTCTTGAGCGCACCGCCGTCGGCGGACGCCTCGAGCACCAGCACCGCGTCGGCGCGGCGCGCCTCCTCCTCGATCAGCACCCGGGAGCTCGGCGAGCCCAGCTCCTCGTCGCCGGTCACGAGCAGCGTGACGCCCGACGGGTCGTCCAGGTCGGCGATCGCGTGCAGCGCCATCGCCAGCCCGGTCAGCATGTCGAAGCAGCCCGGGCCGCGCAGCACGCCGTCGGTGACGTCGTACGGGCGCCGGGCGAGCGTGCCGACCGGCCAGACCGTGTCGTGGTGCGCGAGCACCAGGACACGGCCGGAGGCCGACTGGTCGCCCAGCCGCCAGCGCAGGTGGTGGACGCCGTCGACGACGAGTCGCTCCGGGGCGACGCCGAGCCGCTCCCGCCCGATCCGCGCGACCAGGTCGGCGGAACGGGCCACGGCGGCGTGGTCGCTGGAGGGCGACTCGCACTCGACCAGCTCGCGCAGGTCACCGAGCAGGGCTTCGAGCACGATGTCTCCGGGCAGGTCGGTGGCGGTCGGGACGGCGGTGGCGACGGCCATCAGGCGGGCCGCTTCGGGGTCGCCCGGGCGCCGAAGTGGATGTACTCCTGGCCGTTCGGCAGGGAGTAGAACCGCACCGGGTAGTAGGCCTCGCTCTTGTCGGGCTGGAAGGCGAAGAGCGCCGGCCCGACCGGGATCAGCTCGTTGGTCTCGGGCTCGGTCCCGCCGGACGCCTCGGCCACCGCGCCGGAGACCGTGGTGCGCATCCAGAGCTTGCCGTCCTCCTCGAAGACCTCCTCCAGCACCGACTCCCGGGAGTAGGCGCCCAGGTACGGCGTCGCGTCCACCTCGACCGGCTCGGCCGGCAGCTCGAAGCGCGCCGGCAGGTCGACGTCGACCAGCGTCTTGAAGATCTCCTCGTACAGGTCCTGGTACAGCGGGATGGCGCTGCCGATGTTGGTGTTCACCGCGACCGCGATGCCGGCCTCGGGGAGCAGCCGCAGGAACGCCGCCTGGCCGATGGTGTTGCCGTCGTGCCCGATGGCGCGGTGGCCGTTCCAGTCGCAGCGGAACCAGCCCAGGCCCCAGGAGTCGCCGAGCAGGATCTTCTCCGGGCACTCGGTCTGGAAGTCCGCCATCTCGGCGACACCGGCCTCCGACAGCACCCGGGTGCCGTCCTGGGCGGTGCCGCCGGTCAGGTGCATCCGGGCGAACGCCAGCACGTCCTCGACGCGCGAGGTGATCAGGCCGGCCGGGCCGACCGAGCGGGGCATCCCCCACACGGGTGCGACGACCGGCTCGTCGCCGCCCTTGAGGTGGCCCACGGAGTGGCCGAAGACCATCGCCTCCTCGGGCAGCGTGGTGGTGTGGGTCAGGCCGAGCGGGGCGAACAGGCGCTCCTTCATGGCCTCGTCCCAGGTCTGGCCGGTGACGACCTCGATGATCCGGCCGAGCAGCGAGTAGCCGGAGTTGCAGTAGGACCAGGTGGCACCGAGCGGGTGGTTCTGCGCGGCCTCGCCGAGCTCGGCGACGTACTTCTCCAGCGCGTCGTCGCCACGGCCGGTGTCGGTGAAGACGTCCCCGTCGATGCCGCTGGTGTGGGTCAGCAGGTTCCACACGGTGACGGTCTTGGTCACGTCGGGGTCGCGCAGCGCCAGGTCCGGGACGATCTCGGCGACCGGGGTCTGCAGGGTGAACCTGCCCTCGTCGACCAGCTGCATGATGACGGTGGCGGTCCACACCTTCGAGACCGAGCCGATCTGGAAGACCGAGTCGGGGGTGGCGACCTGGCCGGTGCCGGCGTGCAGGACGCCGGTGGCGGTCGTGAACAGCTCGTCCGCGGCGCCGTCGGCACCGACCTTGAGGATGCCGAGCTGCGCGCCGGGGATGCCGTGCTTCTTCACCAGCTCGGCGAAGCGGGCCTCCCAGTGGGCCGGGTCGATGAGGCCGTCGGTGGCGGGGCCGGTGGTGGTCATGCGCGGATCTCCTTGGTCGGGATGGGATGGCCGCCGGGAACGGCGGCCAGGAGCTGGCGGGTGTAGTCGTGCCGGGGGCGTTCGAGGACGTCCGTGGTCGGGCCGTGCTCGACGATCCGGCCGCCCTCGAGGACGGCGACCTGGCTGGCGACGTAGCGGACGACGGCGAGGTTGTGGGAGATGAAGAGCATCGAGAGGCCGAGCTCGCGCTGCATCTCGCGGATCAGGTTGAGCACGGCGCCCTGGACGGACACGTCGAGCGCGGAGGTGACCTCGTCGGCGATCACCAGCCGCGGGCGGCCGGCCAGCGCGCGGGCCAGCGCGACCCGCTGCCGCTGGCCGCCGGAGAGCTCCCGGGGCAGCTGGCCGGCGCGGCCGGCGTCGAGGTGGACGAGCTCCAGCAGCCGGGCGATCTCGGCCCGGCGCGCGGACCGCGGCAGCCGCTCGGGGATCGCCTCGGCGATGCTCTCCCCGATCGTCATCCGCGGGTCGAGCGAGGAGAAGGGGTCCTGGAAGACCATCTGGATCGGCCGGCGCCGCCCTCGCTGGCGGACGGGTGCACCGTCGAGCGTGATGCTGCCGCCGTGCACCGGAGCCAGTCCGACGACGGCCTTGGCGAGCGTCGACTTGCCGGAGCCGGACTCGCCGACCAGGCCGACGATCTCGCCGTCGGGCACGGTCAGGCTGACCTCGTCCAGCACCGTGGTCGCGCCGTAGCGCACGGTGAGGTGGTCCAGGTGCAGGCTCATGCGGTCGCCTCCTCGGCGGTCGGCCGGTCGCCGGCCAGCACGGGCTCCCCCGCGTGCCAGCAGGCGACCCGACCGGCGCCGCCGTCGGCGGTCACCAGGACCGGGTCCTGCTCCCGGCACAGCGCGGTCGCGAGCGGGCAGCGGGCGGCGTAGGCGCAGCCGGCCGGTACGGCGGAGGGGTCGACGGGCTGGCCCGGGATGGTCGCCAGGGGGGCGTCGAGGTCGGTCGCCATGTCCGGCACGGCCGCGACCAGGGCACGGGTGTAGGGGTGGCGGGCACGGGTGTGCAGGTCGGCGGTGGGCAGGTCCTCGACCACCCGGCCGGCGTACATCACCAGCACGCGGTCGCAGACGTCGGAGACGACCGAGACGTCGTGGCTGATCAGCAGCAGGGCGGCGCCCTGCTCGCGGCGGACGTCCTGGAGCAGCGCGAGAACCTGGCTCTGCACGGTGACGTCCAGGGCGGTGGTCGGCTCGTCGGCGATGATCAGGCGTGGGCTGCCCATCAGGCCCATGCCGATCATCGCGCGCTGCCGCATGCCGCCGGAGAACTCGTGGGGGTACTGCCGCGCCCGGCGCTCGGGGTCACGGACCCGGACCGCGCGGAGCCGGTCGACGGCGCGGGCGGCGGCGGACCGGCGGTCGAGCCCCTGGTGGTGGCGGCCGACCTCGGCGAGCTGGGAGCCGATCCGCATCGCCGGGTTGAACGACGTCATCGGGTCCTGGAAGACGACCGCCAGGGAGGTGCCGAGCCTCCGGTCGCGCTCCGCCGCGCCCCTCCGGTCGCCCGGCGCTGCGAGCAGGTCCTCGCCGCAGAAGGCGAGCCGGTGCGCGTCGACGCGGCCGGGCTCCTCGACCAGCTGCGCGATCGAGAGCGCGGTGAGCGACTTGCCGGAGCCGGACTCGCCGACCACGCCGACCGCCTCGCCGGCGCGCACCGTGAAGGTGACGCCGCGGACGGGGCGGATCGGGCCGGCGGCGCCCGGGAAGGCGACGTGCAGGTCGCGCACGTCGAGCACCAGGTCCTCGGTACCGGCGTCGTGGGCCAGCTCGGCGCCCGGGGTGCGCCCGGTCGGGGTCCGCAGCGCCGGCGTCACGCCGGTCACCGGGGAGACCCCCAGCGCACCGGCGATCGCCTCGCCGGTGAGGTTGAACGCCAGGCCCGCGATGATCACCATGATGCCGGGCGCGAGCGCGGCGAGCGGGTGGATGTAGATGCCGGCGAGACCGTCCTGCATCAGCCGGCCCCAGTCGTAGGCCGGCGCCTGCACGCCCAGGCCGAGGAACGAGAGACCCGCGAAGCTGAGCAGGACGCCTCCGGCGCTGATGGTCACGTTGACCACGAGCGGCTCGGCGATGTTGGGCAGCACGTGGCGGAACAGGATCCGGAAGCGGTTCACCCCGGCGATCCGCGCCGCGGCGACGTAGTCCAGGTCGGCGACGCCCGCGACCAGGGTCTGGCAGAGGCGGGCGAAGGACGGCGCCCCGGCGAGGCCGATGGCGAGCACGGCGCCCTGGGCGCCGACGCCGAAGACGACGGCGAAGAAGAGCACCAGCAGCAGGCCCGGGAAGGCGACCAGGATGTTGACCAGGGCGGTGACCAGGCGACCGGCGCGGCGGCCCAGCAGCAGCGGCGCCGTGCCGAGGATCAGGCCGACGGCGGTGCCGAGCGCGGTGGCGAGCAGGGCCAGCGTGATCGAGAGGCGGGTGGCGACCAGCACCCGGTAGAACAGGTCCCGGCCTAGGTTGTCGGTGCCGACCCAGTGCTCGGCCGACGGGCCGGCGAGGATGTTGTCGGTGTCGACGGCGTCGGCGCGGTCGCCCCAGAGGATCGGCGCGAACACGGCGAGCAGCAGCACCAGCGTCAGCAGCCCGAGGCCGACGATCCCGACGGGGGTCCGCAGGACGCGGGACAGGCGGGACCCGACGGGCCGGCTGGACGGGGTGGTCGCGGGCGACGTGGCGTTGGTCATCAGGAGTCCCCGATCGTGGAGCGCGGGTCGAGGACGGCGAGCGCGATGTCGACGAGGTTGTTCACGACGAGCACGATCACGCCGTACACGAGGACGGTGCCCTGGACCAGGGGGTAGTCCTTGGTGACGATCGACTGGACGATCGTGCTGCCCAGGCCGGGCCAGGCGAAGACGTTCTCGACCAGGACGGTGCCGGCCACCATCGAGGCCAGCAGCATGCCGCTGAGGGTGAGCGTGGCCGTCACGGCGTTGGGGAGCGCGTGCCGGAGGTTGATCCGCAGCGCCGGCAGCCGCTTGGCGCGGGCCGTGCGGACGTAGTCGGCCTCGAGGACGCTCAGCATCTCGACGCGGACGATGCGGGCCAGCACGGCGGCCGGCCCGATCGCGAGCGCCGTCACCGGCAGGACGTACGCCGCCGCGCCGTCGTTGCCGGCGACGGGGAACCAGCCGAGGTTGACCGCGAACACCGCGACCAGCGCGACGCCGACCAGGAAGTCGGGGATCGAGCCGAGCACCACGCTGGTGCCCGCGAAGCCCAGCTCGGTACGCCGCCGGCGGCCGCGCCGGGTGGCGACGGCGACCAGCACCCCCAGGGGGATGGCAACGGCGAGCGCGGCACCGAAGGCCAGGAAGGCCAGCGATGCGGTGGCCGGCAGGCGCTGGGCGATGACCTCGGAGACCGGGAGCTGGGAGCCGATCGACTCCCCCAGGTCCCCGTGGAGCAGGTTTCCGAGATAGTGCACGTACTGGACGAGCAGCGGGTCGTCCAGGCCGAGCGAGGCGCGCTTGGAGGCCACCAGCTCGGCCGGGGCCGTCATCCCGAGCGCGGCGCGGATCGGGTCGCCCGGGATCAGGTGGATCATCAGGAACGACGCGGTCACGAGGACCCACAGCGACACCAGCAGCCGCCCCGTGCGCCGGAGCGCGAAGCGGGTCCAGCGCCCTCCGAGTCGCAGGCTGACCCGCCCCTGCTCGGGCGGGGCGGCTGCCGGTGTCAATGTGGTCATGCGTTGATCAGGCTCCTCAGCCGAGCATCCGGATGCTGGTGGGCACCACGTTGCCGACGACGTCGAACTCGGCGCCCTTGCCGAAGAAGGGCAGCAGGTTGTTGGCGAACGGGATCACGTCGTTGGCCTCGAAGAGTGCGCCCTCGGCGGCCAGCCACTCGTCGCAGCCCTCGGCGCCGTTGGCCGCCATCGCCGTCTCGACGCCGGCCGCGTAGTCGGCGTTGTCGATGCCGGCGAAGTTCGTGCCGCCCTCCGCCAGGCCGGGACCGGAGAGGAACGCGACGATCTGGTCCGGGGTGTTGATGTTGACCGGCTCCCAGGCGATGTCCCAGTCGCCGGTGCCGAACATGGCGCCGGCGATGGCGGTCTGGTCGAGCTGCGTGGCGGTGACGTCGATGCCGATCTCCGTCCACGCCGCCACGGCCAGCTCGGCGGCGGCGGAGCCACCGGTGCCGAGCGAGGCGTCGTAGACGAACGCGAGCGACAGCTTCTCGCCGTCCTTGGCGCGGACGCCGTCGGCGCCCTCGGTCCAGCCGGCCTCGTCGAGGGCGGCGGCCGCGGCGTCGGCGTCGGTCGCGGCGACCGAGCCCTCGACCGAGGATCCGGTGCAGCCGGCGGGGGCGACGACGGCCAGCTGGGTGGCCGGGCCGCCCTTGCCGGAGGTGATCACCTTCTGCAGCTCGTCGAGGTCGAGCGCCTGGGTGAGCGCGGCGCGGACGGCCGGGTCGGCCGTCAGGTGGCCGTCGTTCTGGTTGTACCACTGCTCGCCGACGACCGCCTGGGCGTCGACGCGGCTGAGGTCGGCGGCGTTGAGGCGCTCGGCGTCGGGGCCGTAGACAGCGGCGCCGTTCAGGTCGCCCGAGAGGAGCTGATTGGCGGCGGTGGTCTCGTTGGTGACCACCTTGGCCACGACCGTCGCCGGCATGCCCTGCTCGTCGGTGCCGGCGCCGCCGGGGCCCCAGGCGTAGCCCTCGCGGAGCTCGTAGGTGTAGTGGTCGCCGGGCACGGCCTCGGTCAGCACGTACGGGCCGGTGCCGGCCGTGCCGTCCTTGAGGGTGCCGCGGTCGGAGATGCCGGCGTCGCAGACCATCGGCAGGTTCGCGAACGAGGAGAGCACGAACGGCGACGGGGCGGCGAGGGTGACGGTGACCGTGCTGCCGTCGGCCTCGGCGGTGGCGCCGGCCGGGATGAAGACGCCCAGGAACGGGCTCTGGTTCTTCGGGTCCTCGACGTAGGAGATGTTGTCGACCACCGTCTGGGCGGTGAAGTCGGAGCCGTCGGAGCAGGTGATGCCGTCGGCGATCTCGAAGGTGACGGTGGTGCCGTCGACCGACCAGTCCGAGGCGAGCTGCGAGCCGACGTTGCCCTCCGCGTCGACCGAGACCAGGTTGTCGTAGGCGAACTGGGTCAGCTGGAACAGGGTGCTGGTGACGCCGCCCTGCGGGTCGAGCGCTCCCGGGTCGCTGGACAGCGCCAGCGAGAACGTCTGGCCGTCGACGTACGTGCTCGCGTCGGCGTCCGAACCGGAGTCGGAGCCACCGCAGGCGGTGAGGCCGACGGCGGCGACGGACAGGGAGAGTGCCAGCAGGGCACCCGAGCGGACCGGCCTCATGGGCGTTCCTCTTTCTGGTGGTGGTGTGGTGATGCGGGGGTCTGGGAGCTGTACGTCGGTCAGTCGGCGCGCGAGACCACGCGGCCGTAGTGGACGTACTTGGCCCTGGCCTCACCCGAGGGGCCGGGCGCGTTGCCGATGAACGCGAAGATGACGTGGATGCCGTGGAACGGCTCGGCGGTGATGAAGGAGTCGCCCTCGAGGTGGACGAGCTCGAAGCGGATCGGCTTCTCCCCGATCTCCTCGTGGATGTCCTTCGGGGTGCGGTCCAGCCAGACCCGGCCGTCGCCGTCCCGGGTGACCTCGATGTCGTAGATGGTGTCGGCGTAGAGGCCGAGGTACGGCGTCGCGTCGACCGTCGCGGGCTCCGCCGGCGGGGTGGGGCGCTCGGGCAGCACGACGCCGCTCAGCTCGGCGAGCAGGGGCGCGACGACGTCGCCGAACAGGCCGAACACGTCCCCGCCGTTGGTCAGCATCGCGATCGCGACGCCGGCCTCGGGGACGACCCGGAGGAACGCCGCCTGGCCGATGGTGCCGCCGTCGTGGGCGACCACGGTGCCCTGTGGGGTGTCGAAGAGCTCCCAGCCGAGGCCCCAGGCGTCGCCCATGCCGGCGAGGCGGGGCAGCTCGACCTGGCGGGTCTGCATCGCGGCCGCCGAGCCGGCGCCGAGCACCGTGGCGCCGTCGGGCGCGGTGCCGCCGTCGAGGTGCATCCGGACGAAGCCGAGCAGGTCGGTCGGCGTCATCGCCAGCATCGAACCGGCGGGCGCGTTGGAGCGCGCCAGTGCCCACGTCGTGGCGGCGGCGAGCTCGCCGTCCTCGCCGGGGACGTGGCCGGTGGCGGCGCGGTGCCGGATCGCCTCGTAGGCGCTGGGGCTGACGCTGTCGAGGCCGAGGGGCCCGGCGATCCGCTCGACCAGCACCGCGTCGTACGGCTGGCCGCGCAGCACCTCGACGAGGCGGCCGA
This sequence comes from Nocardioides sp. YIM 152588, assembly GCF_040191335.1. Classification (NCBI taxonomy): domain Bacteria; kingdom Bacillati; phylum Actinomycetota; class Actinomycetes; order Propionibacteriales; family Nocardioidaceae; genus Nocardioides; species Nocardioides sp. YIM 152588. The sequence continues at coordinate 49,315 of NZ_JBEGDJ010000009.1, forward strand.
GCACCACGAAGGCGGTGTTGTTGTAGGAGAAGGTCTCTCCCGGCGCGAAGAGCTGGGGCAGGTCGGTCAGCGTGGCGACGTACTTCTGCACCGCGTCGTCACCGCGGCCGGTGTCGGTGAAGATGTCGCCCTCGAAGCCCGCCGTGTGGGTGAGCAGGTGGCGCGTCGTCAGGGCCTTCGCGGCCTCGGCGTCGCCGAGCGTGAGCTCGGGCAGGTAGTCCAGCAGCCGCGCGTCGAGGTCGAGCAGCCCGTCGTCGACCAGCTGCATCACCAGCGTCGTGGTCCAGATCTTGGTGATGGAGCCGATCTGGAAGACCGTGGCGGTGTCCACCGGGACGGCCGTGGCCAGGCTGGTCACGCCCGCGGCTGCCGCGGCGACCCGGCCCTCGGCCAGGACGGCGACGGTCGCACCGGGCACCTGGCGCTCGGCGACGAGGCGCGCGAAGTTCTCCTCCAGCCAGGCGGAGGCGGCGTCCAGGGTCCCGGGAGAAGGCACGACGGATGACATGGCGGCAACCGTAGGGACAACACTCGGGGGCTGTATTCGTCCGATCGGACAGGCCACCGCGGCGCTGGTTGTCCGATCCTCCAGTGAGCCCGCGGACGTGGGCGGTGTTGGATGGTCCGCGTGCTGATTCTTCGAGGCGGGCGCGTCGCCGACCCGCGAACCGGGACCGAACGAGTGGCCGACGTGGCCGTGGACGGCGGCACGGTGGTCGCCGTGGCGCCGTCGGTGGCGGCCGAGGGCGCGCTCGCGGGCGCGACCGAGGTCGACGTGACCGGCATGGTCGTCGGGCCCGGCTTCGTCGATCTGCACAGCCACGTGCACTCCGTCGCGGGCCAGCGGCTCCAGGCGCTCGACGGCGTCACCGCCACCCTCGACCTCGAGGCCGGCCTGATGCCGGTCGAGAAGGCCTACGCCCGGGCCGCCGCCGACGGCCGGCTGCTGCACTACGGCTTCTCCGCCTCCTGGGGGGACGCCCGCGCCGCGGCGCACCTCGGCCTGACCCCGGACGCCGACCTGCACGCCTCGCTGCGGATGCTCGGCGACCCCGCCTGGCAGCGCACCTCGTCGGCGGCGGAGCGGCGCACCTGGCTGCGGCTGCTGGAGTCCGAGCTCGAGGCCGGCGCCCTGGGCGTCGGCGTGCTGATGGGCTACGCGCCGCGCTCGGACCCGGAGGAGTTCCTCGACGTGGCCAGGCTGGCCGCCGCCACCGGCACCGCGACCTTCACGCACGTGCGCGAGATCGTCGAGGCCGACCCGACCACGCCGATCGACGGCTCGTTCGAGGTCACCCGCGCCGCGGCCGAGACCGGTGCCACCATGCACCACTGCCACGTGAACAGCACCTCGCGCCGCCACATCGACCGGGTGCTCGGCCAGCTCGACGCCGCCCGCGCCGGCGGCTCGCGGGTCACCGTCGAGGCCTACCCGTACGGCGCCGGGAGCACCGCGATCGGCGCCTTCTTCCTGGCCCCCGAGCGGCTCGGCGCGTGGGGCCTGACGCCCTCGTCGATCTCGATGGTCTCCACCGGCGAGCGGGTCGCCTCGATCGAGCGGCTGGCCGAGCTGCGCGCCACCGACCCCGGCGCGGTCTGCGTGGTCCGGTTCCTCGACGAGGACGACACCGAGGACGCGGCGATGCTGCAGCGCGCGCTCGCCTTCCCCGACTCGATCGTGGCCAGCGACGCGATGCACGTGGAGTGGCCCGACGGGTCGACCGACTCGCGCGAGTGGCCCCTGCCCGCCGGCGGCCAGACCCACCCGCGCACCGCCGGCACCTTCGCCCGCTCCCTGCGCCGGATGGTCGTCGAGACCGGGACCTGGACCTGGGCCGAGGCCTTCCGCCGCTGCTCCTACCTGCCCGCGCAGGTCGTCGCCGGCTTCGCCCCCGCGGCGCGCACCAAGGGGTGGCTCGGCATCGGCGCGGACGCCGACCTCGTCGTCATCGACCCCGCCACGATCAGCGACCGGGCGACCTACCTGGACCCGACGCGCCCCTCGGTCGGCGTACGGCACCTGCTGGTGGACGGCACGTTCGTGGTCCGCGACGGCGAGCTGGACGTCGATGCCTTCCCGGGGCGGCCGATCCGCGCGGCGCTCGGCTGACCCGCGGGCGGCTGTCTCGCCGCGTCACAACCCGATTGGCCCCTTTTCGGGCTGAAAAGGGGCCAATCGGGTTGTGACGTGGGGCCACCCGACCCCACGACCTCAGCCCAGGTGCCGGTGGAAGAACTCGGCGATCCGCCGGCGCGCGTCCGCCGTGTCCTCGGGCGAGAACTCGGTGCCGCCGATCAGGCGTCCGGCCAGCCGGAACAGGTACGGCGTGGCCGCGTCGTCGATCCGGCCCGAACGGCTGCGGTGGAGGCCGCCGGACCGGTAGGACTCTGCCACTGCGGGCGCCGAGCGGCGGCGCCCCGGGACGGCAGGGAGGCCGGTCATGGAGTACGTGGTGATCCAGGTGACGCTCAAGGAGAGGTTCATGGGATCGGGGTCGGGGAACCTCCCCGAGCTCGAGGCGGCGATCAACAAGCAGGCCGCCAAGGGCTATCGGCTGCGCACCATCACGACCGCTTCGGGCAAGAGCGGCGGGTTCGGCGGCGGCGACCGGATCCAGGCGACGATGGTCTTCGAGAAGCTCACCTGAGCCGACGACCCCGCCGACCGATCACCCCCAGGCGAAGATCGGCCCCCACAGGACCACCACCACGGCCGCCCACGCGGCATACAGAGGCAGGTAGTCCGTCTGCCACCGCTCCAGCGCGGCGACGGGCCTCCGGCCCCGCACGAACGCCAGGCCGAGCCACGCGGAGACCGCGAGGTTGACCAGCAGCAGGACGTTGAGGCCGAGCGCGGCGGCGCGGTTGGGGGTCAGCCCGAGCTCGGCGATGCGGCCGGCCATCGCGACCAGCACCACGAGGTCGACGACGATCGCCGCGAGCGCCAGCGCGACCTGCACCCAGTCGGCGAGCCCGGCCGCGGCCTCCGGCGGCCGCGCGGACAGTGCGTACAGGGCCAGGGCGAGCACCAGCACCAGGATGACCGTCATCAGGATGAGCAGCTCGCGGTCGACGTCGATGACGTCCGGGTCGACGGCGAACGCCGCCAGCAGCGCGACCAGCAGCGCGATGGTGAGCGGCGAGAAGACCCGCGCCAGCACGGGTGCGATGTTCTCGATGACGTCCTGCTTGGACTCCACCAGCCACGCCGCGACCAGCGTCGCCCCGGCGGCGCCCATCGGCAGCACCCACTCGAACAGGAGCGGGCCGGCGTCGACGTCGATGGCACCGAACGTGGCGGCGGTCAGCGCCAGCAGCAGCCCGCCTCCGGCGGCGAGCAGGAAGTAGTACACGGCCCACTCGCCGGTGAACCGGATGAGGTCCATCCGCCGGGGCCCGGACCGCCAGTCGCCGCCGACGTACGCGACCCCGACCAGGAGCCACAGCAGGACCGGCGCGTGCACGGCCGCGAGCAGCAGCGTGTCGCCGCCCGCGTCGAACGGGTAGGCGACCAGCAGCGCACCGACGGCCACGAAGCCGGCCGCGAGCGTCGCGACCTGCCCCGCGGGCAGCCGCCGTTGCCACGCGAAGTAGCCGGCCAGCCACGGCAGGACCAGCACCGACGCGAGCAGGGCGACCCTCCCCTCGTCGAGCCACGCGAGGCCGGCCCGGAGCGACAGGGCCGCGCCGGCGCCGAGGGCGATCGCACCCCACAGCTCCGGGCCCGACCCGCGCGCCCCCTCGGTCTCGCCCGGGGTGAGGACGAGCTGCTTCCACAACCGCTCGGAGTGCTCCCGGGCGAACTCCCGCGACAGCTCGTCGACGCTGCCCATGCGCTTCACCGCGATCAGAAACGCCTCGTCGTCGGCCAGCCCGGACGCAACGAGATCGTCGACCTGGCCGCGCAGGTGCTCCTCCAGCTCGGCCACGTCGTCCGCGGTCAGGGTCGCCCGCCGCCGGACGTAGCCGCGCCACTGCTCGATCTGCTGGTCGCTCACGGGCCGACCACCCGGGTCGGCGCGATGGGCGTCCGCTGCTGCCAGACGCGGTCGAGCGCCTCGCTCACCACGGCCCACTGCCCGCGACGGTCGGCGAGCGCCGCACGACCCGCGTCGGTGAGCGAGTAGTGCTTGCGCCGCCGACCCGCGTCGGAGGTCTGCCAGGACGACCGCACCTGGCCCATGCGCTCGAGCCGGTGCAGCAGGGGGTACAGCATCCCGTCGGTCCACTCCAGGTCGCCGTCGGAGAGCTCGCGGATGCGCTTGAGGATCGCATAGCCGTAGGAGGAGTCCCCCTCGGCGAGGATGCCGAGCACCAGCGGCGTGGCCGAGGCCGCGACGAGGTCCTTGTCGATGCGCACACTGCCTCCCGATACCTAGAGCTGCAAGGCAACTATACCTTGCTCTTCTAGGTATGGCGCGCGCGAGCCGCGCCGATGAGTCTCGGCCCCACGAGCGGTCCACCCCCTCGACAGCGACAGCAAGGAGGCCCGCCGTGACCCAGATGGTCCGGGTGCACAACTTCACCGTGTCCAGCGACGGGTACGGCGCCGGCGACGGCCAGTCCCTGGAGCGACCCTTCGGCCATGCCGATCCCGCGGACCTCTTCGCCTGGGCCACGCCGACGGCGAGCTGGCCGGCGCGCAGCGACCCGGACGGCAGCCGGGGGCTGGACGACCACCTGGTGCGCGAGTTCCACCGGAACGTCGGCGCCGAGATCATGGGACGCAACAAGTTCGGGCCGGTGCGCGGACCGTGGCCGGACCACGAGTGGCGGGGCTGGTGGGGCGACGACCCGCCGTTCCACACCCCGGTCCTCGTGATGACCCACCACGACCGGCCGTCGTTCACCCTGTCGGACACGACCTTCCACTTCGTCGCCGGCTCCCCCGCCGAGGTCCTCGCCGTCGCGCTCGAGGCGGCGGACGGACGCGACGTCCGGCTGGGCGGCGGCGCCGACACCATCCGGCAGTTCCTCGACGCCGGCCTCGTCGACACGCTGCACGTCGCGGTCGTCCCGATCGAGCTCGGCTCCGGCTCCCGGCTCTGGACCTCGCCCGAGGAGCTGCTCGACCGCTACCACCGCGACGTCGTGCCCAGCCCCAGCGGCGTGGAGCACCACCTGTTCTGGCGGCGCTGACCGAGCGACACCGGCACCTCACCGTCCGGGCGCAATCCCCACCTGGACGCGGCCGGTACCGCATGATCGATGCCATGGCAGATCAGGTCATCGTGCTGCTCGGAACGCTGAGCGGCGCCGCGGACCTCGACCGCGCGGGCGCCGACGTCCACCGGGCGATCCAACGCTTCATCGAGCTCACCCGCACCCGTCTCGCGTTCACCTGAGACCGCCGCCGGCGCTCGTCGCCGGGCGCCCGCGATGGCGCACCGGCGGGCCGCGCACCCGGCGTCAGGGCGCCAGGCGCCGCTGCAGGTCGGCGTAGCCGATCACACCGTCGAGGAAGCCGAGCGTCCCGGTCTCCAGCAGTTCCCGGCCCGCCCGCTCGACCAGACTCATCGCGGCGCGGGCGATGCTGCCGCCGAGGCTCACCCGGGCCACTCCGAGCGAGAACAGCGTGCGGGCGTCGGTGGTGCTGGCCAGGCCGGCGACGATGTTGAGCGGTCCCGGGATCTCCTCGGCCAGCCGGCGGATCTCGTCCTCGTCGACCACGCCGGGCACGAAGACACAGTCCGCGCCGGCCTCGACGTACCGGGTCGCGCGCTCGACGGTCGCCGCGAAGGCGCCGGCGCCGGCATGGGCCCCGGAGAGGTAGGTGTCGGTGCGGGCGTTGATCACGAAGGAGCCCAGCGGCGCCGCGGCGCGTGCGGCGGCCAGGCGGTCGACGGCCTCCTCGACGCCGAACAGCCCACCCGGCCCGGCGTCCTCGAGGTTCCCGCCCACCACCCCGAGCCCGACGGCCCGGGCCACGGTGGCGCCGACCTCGTCGGCGGTAGCTCCGTAGCCGGACTCCAGGTCGGCGCTCACCGGCACGTCCACCGCGGCGACGATCCGCGCCACGTGCTCCAGCATCGTGTCGCGCTCCACCGCCCCGCCGTCGGGGACCCCGAGCGACCACGCGATGCCCGCGCTGGTGGTGGCGATCGCCGGGAAGCCCACCTGCTCGAGGATCCGCGCCGATCCGGCGTCCCAGGCGTTGGGGAGCACGAAGCCCCCGCCACCATGCAGGGCCAGGAGCGTGGCCGCCTTCTCGATCGACACCTCCCCATGGTGGGCGATCGCGCGCGTCCGCGACACCCCTCCTCCACCAGGAAGCGCCGCAGCGGGCCGGCCGAGGCCGTCAGGCGGCGCCACCGACCACGCAGCCGGCCGCCGGCTCCGCGCCCGACGGGTAGGCGGCGCTCAGCGCCCGCGCGATCCGCCGCGCCCGCTGCCGGTAGCCGTGCGAGGTGAAGTGGACGCCGTCGGCGACGAACCACTCCGTCCGGACCTCCGAGCGCCAGTCGTAGAGGCGCAGGTTGGGGTGCCGCTCGCAGGCCGCCTCCAGGTCGGCGTCGAAGGCGGCCATGTGCGCGTCGGCGTACGGGCCGGAGGAGCGCAGCGACCGGACGGTCAGCCACAGCACCGGCTGGTCGCCGATCGCCGCCAGCAGTCGGTCGATCCGCTCCGGGGCGGAGTAGACGCCGCCGACCGCGAGGTTGGCGGCGTCGTTGGTGCCCATCGCGATCACCCAGCACGCCTCGACGCCCGCGTCGCGCCGGGCCTCCACGGCGTCCTGGGCGTTCGGCTCGTCGTGCCACCGCTCGACGATCGAGCGCGCCCCGAGCACGTCGGCGTCGAGGTCCTCCACCCCGACCCGCGCCAGCTGCGCCGGCAGCCGCGTCGCCGGCCGGGGCAGGTACGCCGGGTCGAGCAGGCCGACCGACGTCGACTCCCCGATGTAGACCACCGAGGCGCACGCGGTCTCGCCGTCCCCGGCGGGCGCGTCCGCGGCCGGCGCCACCGCACTACGAGAACGCCCAGCGACCTGCTGCTCGGCTACGCCGAGGCGTGCCGGTGGAGCACCCGCCGCCTGGAGATGCACGAGGCGATCGACGAGGCCGTGGTGCTGGCCGGGCGCTTCGGCGATCCCGCGCTGGTGGTCCGGGCCGCCCGGGTCGCGACCACGGACGCGCTGTGGCCGGCCCGGGCGTACGGGGAGCGCAACGACGCGGTGATCGCGACGATCCGGCAGGCGCTCGACGCGGTGCCGGCGACGGGCCCGGAAGCGAGCCCCGACGCGCTCGCCGTGCGCTGCCGGCTGCTGCTGGCGCTCGCCTCGGAGTGCTACTACGCGGTGTCGCCGGAGGAGATCGAGTCCATCGCGGCGGAGGCGATCGCGACGGCCCGCCTGGTCGGGGACGACGGGCTGCTGGCCGAGGCGCTGCTGGGCGCCACCGTCTCGGCGGACCGGCGCAGTGGCGCCGAGTGGCGCCGGTCCTGGTGCGAGGAGGGACTGTCGCTCACCGAGCGGACCGGGGACGTCCGGATGCGGACCAACCTGCGGATGCTGCTGACCGCCGCCCGGTGCGAGCTCGGCGACCTGCCCGACGCCACCGACGACCTGGTCGACGTCGTGCGCGTCGCGCGCGCCGAGCGGCTCTACCTCGTGGAGATGGTCGCGCTCACGCTGCAGCACAGCTGGGCGGCGATGCGCGGCAACGAGGAGGAGATCGCCACCACCTTCGCCGACGTGACGGCCTGCTTCGAGCGGGTCTCGACCGCGCACAAGGTCGACATCGTCGGCGGCGCGGCGCTCTTCGTGCCGCTGTGGTGCCCCGGCGTCGAGGCACCCCCGCCGGAGGCGGTGCTGCGGTTCCTGGACGAGGCCTCGATCCCGGTCGGGCCGGCGGGCGCGATCCTCGCGCTGCGCACCGCGCAGCCGGACGTGGCACGGACGCTCTTCGACCGGTACGGCATCGAGCTCGACACCGACAACTGGTTCTCGCCGTTCCTGTGGGCCCTGGGCGCCGAGCTCGGCCTCGGCCTGGGAGAGCCCGACGTCGCCGCCCGCGCCTACGCCCGGCTCGCGCCGTACGCCGGCGGCTGCGTGCTGTCGGGCACCTCGCCGGCGCACGGGCCGGTCGACGCCTACCTCGCGCTGGCGGCGGCCGCGGTCGGCGAGACGGACCTGGCGACCGAGCACGCCGACACGGCGCTCGACCTGATCCGGGCATGGCGGATCCCGCAGGTCGAGCGGTGGCTGCTCGACCTGCGGGAACGCCACGGGTTCTAGACGATCTCCGCGCGCGGGACGTACCGGAACGCCCGCCGCTCGGCGCGCCCGTGCCGGCCCCGGCCCAGCCACCAGAGCACCCGCATCGCCGGGCCGGCCATCGCGAACGCCTTGTCCCGGGCGGCGGTGGGAAGCCCGTCGGCCACCCAGGGCACCAGCCGGAACAGGAAGGCCGGCCCGTTCTGCGACTCGAAGCTCTCCGCCTCGATGCGGTCCCAGTCCGCCGGGGACAGGTGCCGCTGGAGGATCGCCATCGCGTCGGTCTCCTCGTGGGCGAGGTGCTGACCGAGAAGCTGGTTCGCCTCCGCCATCCGGACCGCGAGGGCGGAGCGGGTGGCCTCCCGCTCCGCGTCGGTGCCGCCGCCGTCGGCGAGCGCCGCCAGCCGCTCGGCACAGGTCCGCAACAGCGGGTCGATGCCGGCGTGCTCGGCCTCCATCGCCTCCAGCGTGGCCCGCTCCGGCTCCTCCGCGCGCTCCAGGAGGGCGGGCCACAGGCCGGTGTCCTCACCGGTGTGGTGGTGGTGCAGGACCTCGGCGAGGAGGTCCCACCGCCGGGCGAGGGCGGCCCAGGTGGCCGTGTCGGTGGCCGGGGTGTGCTCGGCGGCGGCGGCGAAGCGGCGCAGGTCCCGCCGGAACCCGTGGTGCATCAGGTACATCATCGACATGTCCACGGGGCCGGCCGGCGCGGCCGCCTGGCCGGGGAGGAACAGCTGGTCGGGGTGGGTGGTGGTCGGGGCGGTGCTCATGGCGTCTCTCCTCATGTGGTGGGTCGGCAGGGTCGGTGGGGTCACGCGTCGCGCCAGGTGGGGTGTCATCGGCTCGTCAGGCCGGGACCGCGGCGCGGTCGGGGTCGGTGCCGTCGGCGGGCGTGGGGACGGCCGGGGCGTGGAAGGTGCGGCCGGGGAACCACCAGTTCCAGCGGCCGAGCAGTGTCATCGTGGCCGGCACCAGGACCATCCGGACGACGGTCGCGTCGAGGGCGACCGCGACGGCCAGGCCGACGCCGATCATCTTCACCACGACCCCGGACTCGGTGGCGAAGCCGAGGAAGACCGCGACCATGATCGCCGCCGCCACCGAGATCACCCGTCCGGTGGAGGCCAGGCCCCGGACCACGCTGCCGGTCGCGTCGCCGGTGTCGAGCCAGTCGTCCCGGATCGCCGAGAGCAGGAAGACCTCGTAGTCCATCGACAGCCCGAAGAGGACCGCGAAGAGCAGGATCGGCACCCAGCTCGAGACGGGGATCGCGTGGTCGACGCCGAGCAGCCCGGCGCCGTAGCCGTGCTGGAAGACGAGCACCAGGACGCCGTACGCCGCGGCGATGGAGAGCAGGTTCATCGCCGCCGCCTTGACCGGGACGACGACCGAGCGGAACAGGATCATCAGCAGGACCACCGAGACGGCGACCACGAAGCCGACGACGAGCCACAACCGCTCGGTCAGCATGTCGGAGATGTCGCCGAGGATCGGGGTGTAGCCGGTGGCCTCGACCCCGTCCGGGAGCACGTCGGCGCGCAGGTCGTCGACGAACGCGCTGGTCGCCTCGTCGGCCGGGGCCGTGGTGGGCTCGATGTCCCAGATCGCGATCGCGCCGTCGGGCGAGGTCGTCGCGGGGGTGGAGACGGCCACCTCGGGCAGCGCGTCCACCTCGGCGTGGACGGCCTCGACGTCGGCGGCGGAGAGCTCGTCGAGGTCGGCGACGAGCGTGATCGGGCCGTTGGCGCCCTCTCCGAACTCGGCGCTGACCAGGTCGTACGCCGCCCGGGTGGTGCTGCCGACCGGGTCGCTGCCGCCGTCCTGCGGCCAGGTCCGCATGCCCAGCGCCGGCGCGCCGAGGGCGACCAGGAGCACCAGGGCGAGGCTGCCCCAGACGACCGGGCGGCGGGCGACGACGCGGGCCCAGCGGCCGGCGAGCGGCTCCCCGTCGGCCCCACCCGTCACACCGGACAGGTGGTTCGGTCGCTTGGCGGGCGTTGCAACGGCCCCCAAGCGTCGGAATCCCCGGTCGACCGGTGATTCCGACGCCTCGCGTCGCACAGCCCGCGGCAGCAGCCGCCGCCCGGCCAGCGCGCACAGGGCCGGCACCAGGGTGAGCGCCGCGGCCATCACGCCGATCACGGCCAGCGCGGTGGCGAACCCGAAGGTGCTGAACGTCGGCAGCCCCGCGAGTCGCAGCCCCATCAGGGAGACGAGCACGGTCAGGCCCGCGCCGAGGACCGAGCGGCCGGCGACGGCGGTCGCGGTCGCCGCGGCCTGCCGCGGGGTGTCGCCGGCCCGGAGCCGGGCGACGTGGCGGGTGACGATCAGCAGCGCGTAGTCAATGCCGACGCCGAGCCCCACCATCGTCGCGACCGTGGGCGCGGTCGGCGAGACGTCGGTGACGGCGGCGAGCAGCATCACGCCGGACGAGCCGGCGACGAGGCCGCCGAGCGCGGTCGCGATCGGCAGGCCGGCCGCGACGACGGAGCCGAAGGCGAGCACCAGCAGCACGAGCGCGACGCCGATGCCGATCAGCTCGCCGCGGCCGTCGATCTCGTCCGCCGTGCTCGGCACCTCGCCGCCCAGCTCGACCTGGTAGCCAGCCGCAGCGGCGGGCTCCGCCGCCCGGGTCAGCGGCTCCGTCACGCCGAGTACGTCGGGGTGGGTGCTCTCGACGGCGTACCGGACGTAGAGCAGCGCGGTGTCGCCGTCGTCGGAGATCCGCGGGCTGACGCTGGCGACGTGCTCGGTGGCGGTCAGCCGGTCGGTGACGTCCTCGACGACCGCGGCGTCGAGCGGGCCGTCGTCGTGCAGGACGACCTGCGCCGTGGCGCCGCCGGCGCCGGGGAAGTGGTCGCGGACGGTGTCGATGCCGGCCTGGGCGCGGGTGCCGGGGACGTTCCAGTCCTCGTGCAGGTCGCCGCCGAACGCCGCGCTCAGCCCGCCGAGGGTGAGCAGGAGGAGCAGCCAGGCTGCGACGGTGCGCCAGGGGTGGGCGGCCGTGGCCGCCCCGACGCGGTGAAGGGTGTTCATCTCGGGACTCCGTGGGTGGTGGGTGGATCGATGGATCCACCGTCACGGAGCCCTCTGGAGCCGGACTCGGGCGCGACTGGAGCCGCACTGGAGTCCGGGTCGGGACCGGCGCGGCTCGCCGCTACGGCGCCGAGGCGCGGATGATCGCGAGAACGCGCTCGTCGATCCAGGCGCCGTCGTCGGCCACCCGCATCTCGTGGTTGTGGGTGCCGACCCAGGCCGCGAAGTCGCGGGCGCCGGCGGCGCGCGCGAGCTCCTCCAGCTCGGCGGCCAGCTCGGCGGTGACCGGCACCTTCTCCTCCTCCGTGGAGGCCGTCAGGTAGAGCTCGTGCAGGTCGAGCAGCCGGCCGAGCTCGACCAGCGGGGCGGGGTGGTCGTCGACGCGCAGGTCGGCGGCGACGTCGTCGAGCCCGCCGTACCCGGCACCGTCGCGGACCGCGAAGAGGGCGGCCGACTGCCGTCCGCGGGAGTCCCCGCCCGCGGCGTCGCCCGCCTCGAGCGCGGCCAGCAGGCGACGCGGCAGCGGCAGGTCGGCGCCGGCGAGCCAGGCGGCCTCCATCGCCTCGACCACCTCCGGCCCGGTGAGGATGTTGCCCTGGATCGCGTACCCGTCCCCGACGACGCCGCCGGCCCACGCCAGGCAGGCCGACCCGGTGTGGCTGGCCGCGTGGCCGTCGCTGTCGACGATCCCGACCTGCCGGTCCTCGCGCCCGTCGTCCTCCTCCAGCAGGCGCTGCAGGGCGATCCCGGCGGTCGCGCCGTCGTCTAGGTGCGCCAGGGCCAGGCCCTTGAAGGCGACGTTGGCGTCGGCCTGGGTGGCGATCGCTCCCACCCCGGCGACGGCGGCGGGTACGGCGGCGCCGACCGCCAGGAACTTCGAGGCGACGCCCACACCCCAGGTCTCACCGTCGTCGGACCGGGCCACGATCGAGAACGTCATGGGTCACTCCTACGCCCTCGCGGCCCTCCGCGCCAGCGCCCGCGCCTCAGCCGGGCTCGTGGTTCTCCGCCCACGACAGGGTGACCAGCTCACGCAGCACGTCGGCGTCGACGGCGTCGAGCCGCTTCACGTAGAGGCACCCCTTGCCGGTGCTGTGCGGGCCGAGCCGCTCCAGGAGGTCGGCGTGGGAGCCGTAGTAGGTCAGCCCGTAGAGGGTCAGCGCCGCCTTGCGCGGGGCCAGCCCGACCGCGAACCACTCGCGCTGCTTGCCGTCGGCGGTCGTGTACGGCTGGCGACCGAAGCCGATGATGCTCGAGCCCCACACCACCGGCTCGGCGCCGGTGACCCGCTCCATCAGCTCCAGCACCGCCTCCGCGTCGGCCCGGCGGCGCGGGTTGTCCACGGCCGCGAGGACGGCGTCGATCGCGGTGTCGGTCGGCTTGGTCTTGCGGTCGTCGGCCCCGGAGGTCACCGTTCGACACTAGTCGGCGCCTCGCCCGAGGCGCCCTCCGAGGCGCCCTCCGAGGCGCCCTCCGAGGCGGCCTCCGAGGGGGCCGGTGCGCCACCGGCCGGGGCGCGGCGTCGCCGGACGACCACGGTGACGAGCGCGCCGGCCACCAGGATGACCAGCACCACCGCCAGGCCGGCCAGGCCGATCGCCTCGGTCCGCTCCACCAGCCACCGCTGCACCTCGCCGGCCGCGGTCACCACCGGGTCCTGCCCGGCGCCGCCGTGCAGCACGCGCAGCTCCCAGGCGCCGTACCAGGCGACGTACGCGCCCGCGATCGCGAGCACCAGCCCGGCGATCCGGGTGGCGGGGCCGCCGAGGCGGCGCATCGCGGAGACCGGCCCGCGGCGGGCCAGCGCGACGGCGGTGGCGGCGACCCCGACGGCGACGCCCATGCCGAGCGCGTACGCCGCGAAGAGCACCACGCCCGCCAGCGGGGTGCCGGCGCGGAAGCTGGTCACCACCACGGCGAGGAAGGGCGCGATGGTGCAGCCCAGCGAGGCGACCGCGTAGGAGGCACCGAAGCCGACCATCGCCGGCCAGCTCGCCACGATCGGCTTCCCCGAGCCGCCGCGCCGGCCCGGCATCCGCAGGCTCGGCAGCCGGCGGCCGGCGAGCACCCACAGGCCCGCGACCGCGAGCACGACGCCGAGCACCACCGTGAACCACGGCAGGTACGCCTGGACCGAGGCGGCGACCGGGGCGACGGCCAGGCCGAACGCCACGAAGACGCCGGCGAAGCCGAGGGTCAGGGCCACGGTGGCCCGCAGCGCCCGGGCGACCGCGGCGGTCGCGGTGGCCGGCTGGTCGCCGAGCACGAAGAGGGAGAGGTACGCCGGCAGCAGCGCGAACCCGCACGGGTTGACCGCCGCCACGAGGCCGGCGCCGAGGGCGAGGCCGACCTCGCCGGCCTCGAGCCCCGCGACCTGGACCATCAGGCGGCGTCCGCGAGACGCTCGACCGCGGAGTCGAGCTCGGAGTCGGTGAGGTAGCCCTCGGAGACGACCTCGCCGTCGGCGTCGATGATGGTGAACGTCGACTGCTCGGTGACCTCGAAGTGGCGCCACACCTCACCGGCGTCGTCGACCAGGTGGGTCACGTGCGGGATGTCGGCCGCGAGGTCCTCGATGGCGCCGGCGCTGTCGAGGCCACCCACCCCGACGACGGCGACCTCCCCGTCGTACTCGTCCGCGAGGGCGGTGACGTTGGGGATCTGCGCGCGGCAGGTCGGGCACCACGGCGCCCAGAACCACAGCACCGTCGGGGTGCCGGCCAGCGAGGCACCCTCGAAGGTGGAGCCGTCCAGGGTCGTCGCGGTGAAGTCGAGGATCGGCGCGACCGCGACCGGCGCCTCGTCGCCGCCCTTGTCCTTCTTGCCCTGGGTGTCGCTCTTGCTGTCGCTCGTGCTCTCGTCACCCGTCTCCGTGGCGGCCGCGGACGGGCTGGACGTGTCGGACGCGGTGGTGTCCTCCGTGCCGTCGCCTGATCCGCAAGCGGTCAGCAGCAGGGCGAGGGAGGCGAGGAGGGAGACGAGCAGACGCATGCCTCCAGTATCGCGACCGATCGGGCGCTCCGACGGTGCGCGTCCTTACGGAACGGTGACATCGCGAGTCACAGGCGACGCACAGAGGCAACCCAGCGAACCCGCAACTCCGGGCGTCACCGTCGGGGTCGTTCGATCCGATGAGCCGACCGAGGAGTCCCCATGACCCACATCCCCGAGCCCGACCAGACGCCGGAGGGCCCCGCCTACGAGGGTCGTCTCCTGCCACGCCCCGAGGACGAGGTGGTCGACCAGGGCGCCGGATTCGACGTCGCGACGCTGATCACCCGGCGACGCGTCCTCGGCGTCGTCGGTGTCGGAGCCGGCACGCTCGCGCTCGCTGCCTGCTCCGGTTCGAGCGTCGCGAGCTCCTCCGGATCCTCCAGCGCCGCCGGCTCGGCCGGCGCCTCGTCCGCGGGCGAGATCCCGCAGGAGACCAACGGCCCCTACCCCGCCGACGGCACCACCGACCTCAACGTCCTGGAGGAGTCCGGGATCGTCCGCAGCGACGTGACGTCCAGCCTGGACGGCGGCGCCACCGCCGACGGCGTACCGCTGGACTTCACGTTCACGGTGACCGACATGGCCAACGACGACGCGGCCTTCGCCGGCGTGGCGGTCTACCTGTGGCACTGCGACGCCCACGGCGAGTACTCGATGTACTCCGCGGGCCTGGAGGACGAGACCTTCCTGCGCGGCGTCCAGGTCGCCGACGCCAACGGCGAGGTCACCTTCAGCACCATCGTCCCCGGCTGCTACGCGGGTCGCTGGACCCACATCCACTTCGAGGTCTACCCGGACGCCGCGTCGGCCACCGACGTCGAGAACGCGATCGCCACGTCCCAGGTGGCCTTCCCCGAGGACATGCTGAACGAGATCTACCAGCTCGACACCTATGCGGGCTCGGCCGAGAACCTCGCCCAGATCACGTTGGACACCGACAACGTCTTCAGCGACGGCGTCGACCTGCAGATGGGCACGTTCACCGGCGATCCCGACAGCGGCTACGTCGGCTCGCTCGCCGTCGCGGTCGACACCACCACCGAGGCCGACCTCGACACGGCGCCCGGCATGGGCGGTGGCGGCGAGCCCCCGGCCGGCGGCGGTGAGCCCCCGGCGGGTGGCGGCGAGCCCCCGACGGGTGCGCCCCCGGAGGGCGGCGAGCCGCCGTCGGCCCCCTCCTCCGAGTGACCCCCGACCCCCTCCCCTCCCACCGAAGGACACGTCATGCTTCAGAACCTCTCCGGCTGGCACGCCCTCGTCATCCTGACGATCGTGCTGCTCGTCTTCGGCTCCGCCAAGCTGCCCACCCTCGCCAAGAGCGTGGGTGAGTCGATGCGCATCCTCAAGGACGAGACGCGCGACGGGAAGGCCGCGGACACGCCCACCCAGACCGCCACGCAGACGGCCACCCCGACCGTCACCCCGACCGTCCCCCCGACCGTCACCGACGCCGAGCGGCCGACGTCGTGACCGCCGCCACCGCCGCGCGGGGCACGATGCCCCTCGCCGGCCACCTGCGGGAGGCCCGCACGCGCGGGCTCCGCGCGGCGGTGGCACTCCTGCTCGGGGTCGTCGGGGGCTACCTGCTCTCCGACCAGATCCTCGACGTCCTCCGCTCCCCGATCGAGGAGCTCGCCCTGACCCGGGACGCGAGCCTCAACTACGACACCGTGACCGCGGCGTTCGACCTCAAGCTGCGGATCGCGATCGTCACCGGCGTCGTGCTCTCCAGCCCGGTCTGGCTGCTCGAGATCTTCGCCTTCGTCACGCCGGGCCTGACGGGCCGGGAGCGGCGCCACGCCCTCGGCTTCATGTCGGCCGCCGTGCCACTCTTCGCGGCCGGCTGCGCGTTCGGGTTCCTGCTCTTCCCGCACATGGTGCGGGTGCTGGCCGGCTTCTCCTCGGCCGAGGACACCACGATCCTGACCGCGACCTACTACGTCGACTTCGTGCTCAAGGTCGTGGTGGCCACCGGCGTCGCGTTCGTGCTGCCGGTCTTCGTGGTCGCCCTCAACTTCCTCGGCATCGTCTCGGCCGCGGCGCTGCGGAGGAGCTGGCGGATCATCGTCGTCGCCATCGTGCTGTTCAGCGCGCTGGTCACGCCGGCGGCCGACGTCATGTCCATGTTCTTCGTGGCCGCACCGATGTCGGCGCTCTTCGGCATCGCGCTCGCGATCACCCACGTCCACGACCGGAGGACCACGTGTTCGGACTGACCTTCGAGAAGCTCTTCCTGGTGGCCGTCATCGCCGGCGTCGTGATCGGGCCGACGCGACTCCCGGTCTACGCCCACCGGCTCGGGCAGCTCCTCCGCGACTTCCGCTCGTTCCTCGACGCCTCCCGCGCCCGGGCGGAGAGCGAGCTCGGCTCGTCCTTCTCCCGCGCCGACTGGGACGTCCTGGATCCCCGGCGCTACGACCCGCGCCGCATCGTGCGCGACGCCCTCGACGACGGCCCGGCGACCGAGGACCGACCTGCGACCGCGGACCCGGAGCGGGAAGCGCTGCTCCTCGAGGCGGCGGCAGCGGTCCGGCCCGGCCAGAAGTACCTGGTGGCCGGATCCGCCGCGCACCCCCGACGGATCCGCATCGACTCGCTGCCGCCCGACGACCCACGTCGGATCGCGGCGGAGCGGCCGGTCGAGGAGACGCCCACCGGCACCGATGCGTACGGCGCCGTCGCACCGGGCTCAGTGAGCCGGCTCGACCGGGCTCAGTGAGCCATGTCGACGAACCGGCTGTAGTGACCCTGGAAGGCCACGACGATGTCGCGGGTGGCGCCGTTGCGGTGCTTCGCGATGATCAGGTCGGCCTCGCCGGGGCGGGTCGACTCCTTCTCGTAGACGTCGTCACGGTGCAGCAGGATGACGATGTCGGCGTCCTGCTCGATCGAGCCGGACTCGCGCAGGTCGCTGGTCATCGGGCGCTTGTCGGCGCGCTGCTCGGAGCCACGGTTGAGCTGGGAGAGCGCGATGATCGGGACCTCGAGCTCCTTGGCCAGCAGCTTGATCTGCCGGGAGAACTCCGAGACCTCGACCTGGCGGGACTCGACCTTCTTGCCCGAGGTCAGCAGCTGGAGGTAGTCGAGCACGATCAGCTTCAGGTCGTGCTTCTGCTTGAGCCGGCGCGCCTTGGCCCGGATCTCGGTCAGCGTCATGCCGGGCGAGTCGTCGATGAACATCGGCGACGCGGAGACCTTCGAGACGTGGCGGGCGAGCCGCTCCCACTCCTCGGTGGTCATCTTGCCGTTGCGGATGTGGTTCAGCGGGATCCGTGCCTCGGCCGAGAGCAGGCGCATGGTGATCTCGGTGCGCGACATCTCCAGGCTGAAGAAGACCGACGCCATGTTGGCGCCGATCGAGGCCGCGCGGCAGAAGTCGAGGGCGAGCGTCGACTTACCGACCGCGGGACGGGCCGCGACGATGATCATCTGGCCGCCGTGGAACCCGTTGGTCAGGTCGTTGAGCTCGGCGAACCCGGTCGGGACGCCGTACATGCCGTCCTCGCGGTTCTCGATCGCCTCGATCTCGTCCAGGACGCTGTCCATGATGTCGCTCAGCGGGACGAAGTCCTCCGCCTTCCGGCGGTCGGTCACCGAGTAGATCTCGGCCTGCGCCTGGTTGACGATGCTGTCGACGTCGCCCTCGCCGGCATAGCTGAGCTGGACGACCTTGGTGCCCGCGTCGACGAGTCGGCGGAGCACGGCCTTCTCGCGGACGATGTCGGCGTAGAAGCCGGCGTTCGCCGCGATCGGCACGTTGGCCGCGAGGGTGTGCAGGTAGGGGGCGCCGCCGATCTTCTGCAGCTCGCCGCGGCGCTGGAGCTCGCCGGCGACGGTCACCATGTCCGCGGGCTCGCCGCGGCCGTAGAGGTCGAGGATCGCGTCGTGGATCGACTCGTGCGCGGGGCGGTAGTAGTCGACGCCGCGAAGCACCTCGACCACGTCGGCGATGGCGTCCTTGGAGATCAGCATCGCGCCGAGGACCGACTGCTCGGCGGCCATGTCCTGCGGCGGCGTGCGGTCGCCGGGGCGCTGCGGCGCCTGGCCGGGCTCGTAGGGCGCGGGTCCGTCCCCGAAGTCCTCCGGGGGCTCGTCCGTCCAGGGACGAGTTCCCGAGTCGGTGACGCTCATGGCAACCCTCCCTCTCCGCCCTCCGGGGGCATCTGCTGAACTAGCGACCTCTGAGTCGACTGCTGGCCGACGACGACGGCGGCGCCGGTGCTGGTGGCGGCCCGGCACGGGCCGGATCGTCCGCTACACAGCAGCCTGCACCCTAGGTCGGGCACAACCGTGGAAGCGAAACGCCGAGGGCGAAACTACGGTGGTCCGCAACACGAGGGGAAGGCACTTATCCACAGGGCCTGGGGATAACTACCGGGAACAGGTGGACGACACGCAGCGCGGGTGTGCACTGCCTGGGGACCCAGTTGTGGAAAGTGAGGGGATGCTGCCATGAATACCCCCGCTGACCTGCATGAACGCGTTTTCACACCTGTGGGGAAAGATTTGTCGGCTTCTCTTTGCAGTGTGATCCAGTTCACTTTCCGTCAAGATTTGTCGGATCGCCCGATCTTGGGCCAAAGGTCCCGGAAACGGGACTGTCCACAAGTCATCCACAGTTATCCACCGGTCCCGGGAGCGGTCTCCGCAGGACCCGGACGGCACCGTTGATGCGGCGCGACCAGCGACAACGGGCCGAGGACCGGGAGATCGCCCGGATCGCCGTGCCCGCGTTCCTCGCCCTCGTCGCCGAGCCGCTCTTCCTGCTCGGCGACGCCGCCGTCGTGGGCCACCTCGGGACCCGGGAGCTCGCCGGCCTGGGGATCGCCGCGACGGTGCTCCAGACCGCCGTCGGGCTGTGCGTCTTCCTCGCCTACGGCACCACGGCGGGCGTGGCCCGGCAGCTCGGCGCCGGCCGGCGGGCGGCAGCCCTGCGGCAGGGTGTCGACGGACTCTGGCTGGCCGTCGCGATCGGCGTCCCGGCCACCCTCCTGGTGGGCCTCGGCGCGGCGCCGTTGGTCGCGCTGTTCTCCCCGCCGGCCTCGGTCGCCGACCCCGCCGCCACCTACCTGCGCATCGCCGCGCTCGGGATCCCGCCGCTGCTGCTGATGCTGGCCGCCACCGGCGTGCTCCGCGGCCTGCAGGACACGCGGACCCCACTGGTCGTCGCGGTCGCCGCGAACGCGGTGAACCTGGCGCTCAACGTCGTCCTCGTCTTCGGCCTCGGGCCGGCCCCGCGCCTGGGGATCGCGGGCTCGGCGCTCGGATCGGTCCTCGCCCAGTCCGCCGGCGCCGCCGTCCTGGTCTGGATCGTCGCGCGCGCCGCGCGCCGCGAGGGGACCTCGCTGGGCCCGCGGCGGTCGGGCATCGCGGCGGCGGGCCGCGCCGGCGTACCGCTGCTGGTGCGGACGCTGACGCTGCGCGCCTCCCTCCTCGTCACCACGTACGCGGTCGTGCTGACCGCCGGCGGAGGCGCGGCTGGGGCGGTGCCGATCGCCACCCACCAGCTCGCCACGACGATCTGGACCTTCCTGGCGTTCGCGCTGGACGCCATCGCGATCGCCGCGCAGGCGATCACGGGCCGCTACCTGGGCGCCGGCGACGCGGCGGCGACCCGGGCGGTCACTGACCGGATGGTGCGCTGGGGCGTGGTCAGCGGGGTCGTCACCGGGCTGGGTCTGGCGGCGGTGTCGCCGTGGCTGGGCGCGCTGTTCACGCCCGACGCCGCGGTCCGCGACGCGCTGGTGCCGGTGCTGCTGGTCGCCGCCGTGGCGCAGCCGGTGGCCGGGGTGGTCTTCGTCCTCGACGGCGTGCTGATCGGCGCGGGCGACGGGCGGTACCTGGCGTTCGCGGGGGTGCTCGTCCTCGCCGCCTACGCCCCGGTGATGCTGGGGGTCGCCGCGCTGGGTGCCGGCCTGCCCGTGCTGTGGGTGGTCTTCTGCGCGCTGTTCATGGGCGGCAGGTTGGTGACGCTGGTGCACCGCTCACGGGGGTCGGCGTGGCTGGTGACCGGCTCGGACGACCCGAGCGGGCGGCGCGCGGCGTGACTGCCGTGTGACCCCACGCGCCACCCCCGTCCCACCGGACAGGGAGTTCTGTCACTTGTCAGGCAATGCAACGGCTGACAAGTGCGGGAATCACCGGTCGACCGGTGATTCCGACCGACCGGCGCCGACCCCGAAAAG
The DNA here is from genome assembly GCF_040191335.1 of Nocardioides sp. YIM 152588. NCBI lineage: Bacteria > Bacillati > Actinomycetota > Actinomycetes > Propionibacteriales > Nocardioidaceae > Nocardioides > Nocardioides sp. YIM 152588. Next base: position 69,739 of record NZ_JBEGDJ010000009.1, read on the forward strand.
CACCGACGGCCGGCCCCCATGGGACCGGCCGTCGAGTGGGTTCTGCGAATGATCAGGCGGGGATCACGTTGAGCGCGACCGCCGCGGAGACCTCGTCGTGCAGGCGCACCGACACCGCGTGGTTGCCCAGCGACTTGATCGGGGAGCCGAGGACGATGGTCCGCTTGTCGATCGACTCGCCGGCGACCTCGCCGAGCGCGTCGGCGATGACGGTGACGGTCACGGCGCCGAAGAGGCGGCCGCCCTGGCCGGCCTTGACCTTGACGTCGACCGGCTTGCCCTCGAGCTTGCCCTTGATGTCGGCCGCGTGGGCCTCGTCGCGGACGGCGCGCGCGGAGCGGGCCTTCTTGATCGCGTCGGCCTCGGCCTGCGCGCCCTTGCTCCAGGCGATGGCGTGGCCCTGCGGCAGCAGGTAGTTGCGGCCGTAGCCCGACTTGACCTCGACGATGTCGCCGGCAGAGCCGAGACCGTCGACCTCCTGGGTGAGGATGATCTTCATGTCAGTCTCTCCTTGTCTCGCGGGTGCTCAGCGGCCGCTGGACGTGTAGGGCAGCAGGGCCACCTCGCGGGCGTTCTTCACGGCCATCGCGATGTCACGCTGGTGCTGCACGCAGTTGCCGGTCACCCGACGGGCGCGGATCTTGCCGCGGTCGGAGATGAACTTCTTGAGCAGCGCGGTGTCCTTGTAGTCGACACCGGTCGCCTTCTCCTTGCAGAACTGGCAAACCTTCTTCTTCGGCTTGCGGACGACTGCCTTCGCCATTGTGGTGCTCCTCCTCAGAGCCCGGCCGCCTCAGTCACGAGCGACCGGAATGGTTGATGTGAATAGGTGAGGTGCGGGGCCGGCCGGACCGGCCACCGCTCCTCGCGTGGATCAGAAGGGGGGCTCGTCGTTGCCCACACCCGGCGTGGCCCACGGGTCGGCGGGCTGGCCGCCGCCACCGAAGTTGCCACCGCCGGACTGCTGGCCGCCGCCCCACGGGTCCTGGGCGGGAGCGCCGCCACCGGACTGCTGGCCGCCGCCGTAGCCGCCGCCACCGCCGGACTGCTGGCCGCCGCCGTAGCCGCCGCCACCGGACGAGCGTCCGGCACGGGCGACCTTGGCGGTCGCGTAGCGCAGCGACGGACCGACCTCTTCGACGTCGATCTCGAACGCGGTGCGCTTCTCGCCCTCGCGGGTCTCGTACTGCCGGGACTTCAGGCGCCCCTGCACGACGACGCGCATGCCCTTCTGGAGTGTCTCGGCCACGTTCTCGGCCATCTGACGCCAGACGGCGCAGGACAGGAACAGCGCCTCGCCGTCCTTCCACTCGTTCGACTGACGGTCGAACGTGCGGGGCGTGGACGCGATCCGGAAGTTCGCCACGGCCGCACCCGACGGGGTGAAGCGCAGCTCCGGGTCGTCGACCAGGTTGCCGACGACGGTGATGACTGTCTCGCCTGCCATGTTGTCTCCTCAGATGCCGGATCGTGCCGGGTCACGTGGGAAGCGTTCTTCCCCAGGTGTGCTCATCGTGTCGAACACCGCCGACATGAGCGACGGCGGGTCCGCCCGACGAGCGGGCCTCGTTCAGGAAACGGGGCGCAGCACCTTGGTCCGCAGCACGGCCTCGTTCAGACCCAGCTGGCGGTCGAACTCGTCGACGGTGGCCGGCTCGGCGGTGAGGGTGATGACGGCGTAGATGCCCTCAGCGTTCTTCTTGATCTCGTACGCGAGGCGACGACGTCCCCAGACGTCCACGTTGTCGACGGTGCCACCGTCGTTGCGGATCACGTTGAGGTACTTGTCGAGCGACGGCTGCACAGTGCGCTCGTCGAGGCTCGGGTCGAGGATGACCATGACTTCGTAAGCACGCAAAGCGGTCTCCACCTCCTCTGGACTCAGGCGGCCGTGGACTCTCCACGGCAGGAGGGCTTTGCTGTCGCGACTCCACCATCGGTGATGGAAGCGACAGGTCAGGCTAACAGCGCGGAGGGGCCGTCTCCCAATCGCTGCGCCCGGCCCCGTACGGCGCCGCGACCGCCCCGGGCGGCGTCGCCGCGCCCTCCTAGGCTGGCCCCATGAGCGAGCTCCGCATCGGCGCCCACGTCGACCAGACCGACCCGATCGCCGAGGCGTCGGCCCGCACCGCGCCGCTGGTGCAGTTCTTCCTGGGCAACCCGCAGTCCTACAAGGGGCCGGTGCTCGCCTACGAGGCCGGCGCGGAGGCGCTGCGCGCGGACGCCGAGGCGGCCGGCGTGGACCTGTACGTGCACGCGCCGTACCTGATCAACGTCGCCACCACGAACAACCGCCAGCGCATCCCGAGCCGCAAGCTGCTGCAGCAGCACATGGACGCTGCCGCCGAGATCGGCGCCAAGGGACTGATCGTGCACGGCGGCCACGTCACCGACGAGGACGACCCGGCCAAGGGCTTCGACAACTGGCGCAAGGCGATCGAAGCGACCGACATCAAGGTCCCGCTACTGATCGAGAACACCGCCGGCGGCACCAACGCGATGACCCGCCACCTGGACCGGATCGCGCGCGTGTGGGACGCGATCTCGGCGGCCGAGGGCTTCGAGATGGTCGGCTTCTGCCTGGACACCTGCCACGCCCACGCCGGCGGCAACGCGCTGGAGACGGTGGTCGAGGACGTCCGCGCCATCACCGGCCGGATCGACCTCGTGCACGCCAACGACAGCCGCGACGACTTCGACTCCGGCGCCGACCGGCACGCCAACTTCGGCGAGGGCCGGATCGACCCCGCGCTGCTCGCGCAGGTGATCACGGAGGCCGACGCCCCGGTGATCCTCGAGACCCCCGGCGGCGCCGCCGAGCACACCGCCGACGCGGCCTGGCTGCGCGAGCGCGTCTGACCGTCCCACGAGGCACAGATGTGCGTTCCACCCGCACCACGTGCCGGTGGAGCGCACATCAGGCCCCCGCAGGCCGCCCGATAGCCTCGTCCCATGCCGACCGAGCGCCCGACCGCACCGCGCCCGATCACCGTCCGAGCGATCACCGCGGAGGATCACGGCGCCTACCTGGCGACGCTCCCCTCGGCGAGCTTCCTGCAGACGCCCGGCTGGGCGGAGGTGAAGCCGGAGTGGCGCAGCGAGTCGCTGGGCTGGTTCGACGCCGACGGCACCCTCTGCGGCGCCGCGCTGGTGCTGCACCGCAGCCTGCCGAGGCTCAACCGGACGCTGGCCTACCTGCCCGAGGGCCCCGCCATCGACTGGTACGACGACAACCTCGGCGACTGGCTGGCGCCGATGGTCGCGCACCTCAAGTCCCAGGGCGCGTTCGCGGTCCGGATCGGCCCGCCGGTGGCGGTCAACCGGTGGAGCGCGGCCCAGGTCAAGGAGGGCATCGCCGACGCCGACGTACGGCTGCTGCGCCAGATCGCCCCGGCGGAGCGCTGCGCGACGGGCGCCCGGGTGCTGGCCCAGCTCGCCGAGCTCGGCTGGCGCCACCAGGGCGTCGAGGGCGGCTTCGCCGCCGGGCAGCCTGAGTTCGTGTTCCAGATCCCGCTGGTCGACGCCGAGGGCGACCGGCGCTCCGAGGACGACGTCCTCAAGGGGATGAACCAGCTGTGGCGGCGCAACATCAAGAAGGCCGCCAAGGAGGGCGTCGAGGTCACCCTCGGCTCCCGCGCCGACCTCGCGGCGTTCCACGAGCTCTACCGGCACACGGCGGAGCGCGACCACTTCACGCCGCGACCGGCGTCGTACTTCGAGACCATGCACGACGCGCTGACCGCCGAGGACCCGGAGCGGTTCAAGCTCTGGCTGGCCCGCCACGACGGCGACCTGGTCGCGGCGACGATCGCGATCCAGGTCGGCGAGCACGCCTGGTACTCCTACGGCGCCTCCTCGACGGAGAAGCGCGAGGTGCGTGGCTCCAACGCCGTGCAGTGGGCGATGATCCGCGACGCGCTCGCGCACGGCGCGACCGTCTACGACCTGCGTGGCATCACCGAGACCCTGGACGCCGAGGACTCCCACGTCGGGCTGATCCAGTTCAAGGTCGGCACCGGCGGCGAGGCGGTCCAGTACGCCGGCGAGTGGGACCTGCCGGTCAACCGGGCCCTGTACAAGGCGTTCGACCTCTACATGAAGCGGCGGGGCTGACGATGAGCCTGACACTGACCGTCGACGGTCCCCGCTGGCGCGCGCACCTGGAGCAGGTCGCGGACGCCCACCCCGGCCTGGTGCCGGTGGCCAAGGGCAACGGCTACGGGTTCGGGCTGGCCCGGCTCGCCCGCAAGGCGGAGTGGCTGCGCGAGCACGGCCACGACGTACCCGCCCTCGCGGTCGGCACCTACGAGGAGCTGCCCGAGGTCTCCTCGCGCTGGCACGGCGACCTGCTGGTGCTCACCCCGTGGCGGCCGTGGGTGACGCTGCCCGACGCGAGCCTCGGCAAGCGCCTGATCCACACCGTCAGCCGCCTGGAGGACCTCAAGGAGCTGCTCCACGCGGACCCGACCGCCCGCGTCGTGCTCGAGCGGATGACCAGCATGCGCCGCCACGGCATGTCCGCGCGCGAGCTGTGGGAGGCCGGCGAGCTGCTCCGCAAGCACCCCGGCGTCCGCGTCGAGGGGCTCGCGCTGCACCTGCCGCTGGCCGCGGGCAGCCACTACGGCGAGGTCACCCGCCTGATCACCGACGCCGTCGGCGCCGACCTGCCGGGCCTCTCCACGGTCTGGGTCAGCCACCTCACCGACGCCGAGCTGACCCGGCTGGCGAGCGAGTACGCCGACTTCACCATCCGCCCGCGGATCGGCACCGCCCTCTGGCTCGGCGACCGCGGCGCGCTGAAGGTGACCGCCACCGTGCTCGACGTGCACCCGGTGAGCCGGGGGGAGCTGTTCGGGTACCGGGGCCGCAGCGTCCCCAAGGACGGCCACCTGCTCGTGGTCAGCGGCGGCACCGCCCACGGCATCGGGCTCGAGGCACCGACCGGAGACCACTCGCTGAAGGCGCGCGCGGCCACGATCGCCCGCGGCGGCCTGGACGCGGCCGGGTTCGTGCGCTCGCCGTACTCCATCGACGGCAAGCAGCGCCTCTTCGCCGAGCCGCCCCACATGCAGGCCTCGATGCTCTTCCTGCCCGGCGGCGCCCACGTGCCGGCGGTCGGCGACGAGATCGACGTGCGGGTGCGCTACACCGCGACCGCGTTCGACCTGGTGGTCCTCACCGACTGAGCCGGCGCGCTCGCTCCGCCCGGGCGGCGGGTCGTGTGCCCCACGCCCCGCTATGCCGATGGCTCAGGCACACGACCCCGCTCAGGGCCGGCCTCGACCTCGGCCACGGTCGACGCCTTCACCGGGTCGTGCGCGGGCCGGTAGATGTCCCGCACGATGATCCCGACCAGGTAGAGCTGCCCGATCACGCGGATCACGATGCCCAGCCAGTAGAAGCCGGCGTCGCCACCGCCGGCGGGGGCGAGGTAGCTGCCGAGGTACCACCACACGGTGCAGAAGTAGAAGACCTCGCAGGCCTGCCAGACGATCTGGTCGCGCCAGCGGGGCCGGGCCATCACCGCCAGCGGCAGCAGCCACAGCACGTACTGCGGTGAGTAGACCTTGTTGACCAGCAGGAAGCCGACGACGATCAGGAAGCCGAGCTGCGCGAACCTCGGCTCCTCCGGCGCGAACATCCCGACCAGGAACACCCCGAGGCACCAGGCGCCGAACAGGATCCAGGACCAGAGGTTGATGGTGTGCGCCGAGAACCCGACGTCGCCGGCCTGGTCGACCAGCAGCCACAGCGACCCGAGGTCGGCCGCGCGGTCGGCGTTGAAGGACCAGAAGACCTTCCACTCCTCCGGCCCGCTCAGGTACGCCGGGAGGTTCACCGCCAGCCAGCTGATCGCGGCCGCGCCGATGGTCACCGCCAGCGCGCGCCAGCGGCGCCGGCGCAGGCAGATCACCAGCACCGCGCCGAGCAGGAAGAGCGGGTAGAGCTTGGCCGCGGTGCCGAGGCCGATCAGGATGCCGGTCAGCAGCGGCCGGTCCCGCGACCACGCCCACAGGGCGCCGGCGACCAGGGCGACCGCTATGAGGTCCCAGTTGATCAGCCCGGTGAGCAGCAGCGCGGGCGAGAGCGCGAAGGCGGCGGCGTCCCAGGGCCGCCCGCGATGGGTGCCGGCGAGCAGCCAGGTCGACAGCAGCGCGAGGGCGCCGAACCCGACCGCGTTGATGAGCACGAAGAGGTTCACCTCGCGCGACATCTCCGGCAGGCCCCACAGCTCGTCGACCGGGAGCCGGTAGCGCTCGGCCAGGTCGGGCGAGCCGTTCAGCCAGTGCGCCACCCAGGAGGTCCCCCAGGCCCAGTAGGAGATCCCGACCGGGTACTCCATCACCTCGTAGCGGTCGCGCGTCTCCGCGTCGTCCGTGTACGGCCACGCGTGCTCGGCCAGCCCCCGCGGGATGTACAGCGGACGCAGGTCCGTGTAACACATGTGGGAGTAGGTCCAGTTCTGGTCCTGCCCCTCGACGACCGAGCACGGCGCCTTCTGGATCAGCCCGAGGCTGAACACCACCGCCGTGAGCAGCAGCAGCACCCGGGTCGGCGTCCACCACCGGTGCCGCGTGCCGTGCTCGCCCATCGGCCCGCCGATGGACTCGCTCAGCCCGCGGACGACCGGGTCCTCGCGGCTCGGGTAGACCTGGGTCACGGGGAGGATGTTGCCACGGACGTCCGTCAGGGGCGGGCCGCTCCGGTGCGTGGTCCGCGGGTGGGCTCCGTCGTCGCGGTCGTCGCCGGCGTGGTCGGCGTCGTCGGCGGTGTGGTCGGCGCGGTCGTCGGCGGCTGCGTGGTCGGCGCCTCCGTCGTGGGCGGCTGCGTCGTCGGCGGCTCCGTGGTCGGCGGGGCCTCCGTGGTCGGCTCCTTCGACGGGGCCTCCGTGGTCGGCTCCTTCGACGGCTTCGGCTCCTTGGTCGGCTTCGGCTTCGGCGTCTTCGTCGGGAGCGGGTCGTGGCCCTCGGTCGGCGCGTCGCCGTCGACGTACGCCGGCTCGGGCAGGTCCTCGACCGGCTCGCCCTCGAGCAGGCGGTTCATCACCTCGACCCAGGTGTCCGCGGGGTAGGAGCCGCCGAAGTACGACGGCAGCCAGCCCTGGAGCTGCTCGTTGCCCTTGCCGCGGACGTACATGACCGCGGTCGCCATCTGCGGGGTGAAGCCGGAGAACCAGGCCGAGGAGACCTCGCCGAGGCCGTTGGTCGCGGTACCGGTCTTGGCGCCGGCGGGACGGTTGATCAGCTTCGCCTTCGCGGCGGTGCCGCCGGATGCCTCGACGGTCTCCTGCAGGGCGAAGGAGACGTCGGCGGCGATGTCCTCGGGCATGGCGCGGTGGGTGCTCACCTTGTGCTGGTAGCGCACCACGCCGTCGCGGTCGACGACCTTGTCGATGATGAAGGCGTCGGCCGCCACGCCCTTGTTGGCGATCGTCGCGTAGCCGTTGGCCATGTTGATCGGGCTGACGGTCTGGGAGCCCAGCGAGACGCCGGTGTTCGCGTTCAGGCCGGGGGTCGACGTCGGGAAGCCGTACGGGTCGTCGGCCGGCTCGGCCGGCGGGACGCCCATGGCGTTCGCCATGTCGATGATCTGCTGCGGGCCGTTCGACCCCATCGACAGCGTCATGTCGATGTAGGCCGTGTTCACCGAGTGCTCCGTGGCGGTGACCATCGTGATGTTGCTGCCGTAGTCGGAGTCGCCCTGGTTCTCCACGAAGGTGCCGTCGGGGAGCTCGTAGGGGGAGTTCCCGTCGAAGGTGTCCTTCAGCGAGAAGCCGGCCTTGATGCCGGCGGCGAGGGCGAAGGGCTTGAACGTCGAGCCGGCCTGGCCGCCCTCGATCGCCCAGTTGAGCTGCGAGTCGAGGAAGTCCTGGCCGGCGTAGATGCCGCGGACGGCGCCGGTGCCGGGCTCGACCGAGGCGACGCCGACGTGCAGCTCCTTGTCGGAGAACCCCTCCGGCCGGGCCGCCTTCACGCCCTCCTCGGCGGCCTTCATCGCCTTCGGGGTGAAGGTGGTGGTCACGTGCAGGCCGCCGCCGTTGATCTCGTCCTCGCTGAAGCCCATGTCGAGCAGCTCGGAACGGACCATGGAGAGCACGTGGCCCTTCTGGCCGCCGTACTGGCTGCTGCTGGCGATCTCGGGGAACTTCGGGAGCCGCTTCGAGGCCTTCTCGTACTGGCGCTCGGTGATGGTGTCCATCGCCAGCATGCCGCTGAGCGTGTACTGGTAGCGGTCCTTGAGGGCGCGCTTCGAGGCCTTGCCGTTCGCCGGGTCCAGGTTGTACGGGTTGTTGAGGACCGAGGCCAGCACGGCGGACTCGCGCAGGTTCAGGTCGGCGGCGTCCTTGCCGAAGTACGCCTGGCCGGCGGCCTGGATGCCGTAGGCGCCGCGGCCGAAGTAGATCGTGTTGAGGTAGCCCTCGAGCACGTCCTCCTTCGAGAGCTGGTTCTGCACCTTGAGCGAGAGGATCGCTTCCTTGACCTTCCGCTCCCAGGTGCGCTCCTGGGTGAGGTAGAGGATCTTCACGTACTGCTGGGTGATCGTGGAGGCGCCCTGGGTCGAACCGCCCTTGGCGTTGCTGAAGGCGGCGCGGAGGATGCCGCGCGGGTCGATGCCCTTGTCGGTCCAGAAGGTCCGGTTCTCCGAGGCGACGACCGCGTCCTTGATCGACTGCGGCATCTCGTCGTAGTCGATGGCGTCGCGGCGCTGGATCGCGAACTGACCGAGGTCCGTCTCGCCGTCGGCGTAGTAGACGTGGGTGGTCTCGGTGAGGAACTCGGCGTTCGCGCTCGGGATGTCGATCGAGCGGTAGGCGTAGATGAAGACGCCGACGCCGATCAGGCTGAGGACGAGGAAGGCGATCAGCCCCCACTTGGCGACCGAGCGGAGCCGGGTCTTCCAGGTCTTGGGGGTCGACTGCTTCTTCTTGCTGCTGGATCCGTTGGACCGCTTCGCGGTGCCGCCAGCGCTGCGCTTGCCTTCGGCCACGTCCTCGCTCATTCGCCCGGGGTCAGGTCAGGCGAACAGGGTCGAGCACGGTCTCCCTGTCGATCGCCGCAGATCAGGGTACGCATCCGAGGCAATCGCAGCCGCATCCTCGGGCAGGTCCGTCGTACCTGTCTCGCGCCACCCCTGGTTCACGCATGACCCATCGCGTGTTCACGTCACGCGGATATATCGCTACGATAGATCGCATGGCACGTCGCGGAGAGACCATCGAGCTCGCAGTCCTCGGGCTGCTGCATGAGGGTCCGATGCACGGCTACGAGCTCCGCAAGCGACTCAACCTGATGCTCGGTTGGGGCCGGTTGCTCTCCTACGGCTCGCTCTACCCGGCACTGAAGAAGATGCTCCGGGGCAACCTGATCGCGGAGGTGACGCCCGATCCGGGCACCGCCCCGGCGTCGCGTCGCCAGCGGATCGTCTACCAGGTGACGTCGAAGGGCACCGCGGAGTTCGAGCGCCTGATGTCCGAGGTCGGTCCTGCCGCCTGGGAGGACGACAACTTCGACATCCGCTTCCGGTTCTTCTCCTCCACCGACATGGAGATCCGTCTCCGCGTCCTGGAGGGGCGCCGCTCCCGGCTCCAGGAGCGACTCGACCGGGTGCAGCGCGATCTGGCGATGACCCAGAAGGAGGTCGACCGGTACGCCGCGGAGCTACAGCGCCACGGCGTGGAGTCGGTCGAACGAGAGGTTCGTTGGCTGTCGGACCTCATCAACGCCGAACGAGGGGTGCCGCCGGAGCCGGCGCCCCCTCCCGCCTCCCCGGCAGTGGAGCCGGTGAGGAACGACTGACAGCGACGAGATCCAAGTGCGAGAGAACCTCGCAGCACCGGACGCCTCCGGCGCCCGATCAATCCAAGAAAGGACTCCTCATGGGTTCGGTTCGAGTAGCCATCGCGGGCGTGGGCAACTGCGCCACCTCGCTGATCCAGGGTGTGCAGTACTACGGGGACGCGGACCCTGCCAGCACGGTCCCCGGCCTGATGCACGTCCAGTTCGGCGAGTACCACGTCGGTGACGTCGAGTTCGTCGCCGCGTTCGACGTCGACGACAAGAAGGTCGGCAAGGACCTCTCCGAGGCGATCAACGCCAGCGAGAACAACACCATCAAGATCTGCGACGTGCCGACCCTGGGCGTCGAGGTCCAGCGCGGCCCGACCCTCGACGGTCTGGGCAAGTACTACAGGGCCACGATCGAGGAGTCGGCCGCCGAGCCGGTCGACGTCGTCAAGGTCCTCAAGGACAACAACGTCGACGTCCTCGTCTCCTACCTCCCGGTGGGCTCCGAGGAGGCCGACAAGTTCTACGCGCAGTGCGCCATCGACGCGGGCGTCGCCTTCGTCAACGCCCTGCCGGTCTTCATCGCCTCCGACCCGGAGTGGGCCGCGAAGTTCGAGGCCGCGGGCGTGCCGATCGTCGGCGACGACATCAAGTCGCAGGTCGGCGCCACCATCACCCACCGCGTGATGGCGAAGCTGTTCGAGGACCGCGGCGTGACGCTGGACCGCACCTACCAGCTCAACGTCGGCGGCAACATGGACTTCAAGAACATGCTCGAGCGCGAGCGCCTGGAGTCCAAGAAGGTCTCCAAGACCCAGGCCGTGACGTCGAACCTGAACGGCCCGCTGGCCGGCAAGATCGACGACAAGAACGTCCACATCGGTCCCTCGGACTACGTGGCGTGGCTGGACGACCGCAAGTGGGCCTACGTGCGCCTCGAGGGCCGCGCGTTCGGTGACGTCCCGCTGAACCTGGAGTACAAGCTCGAGGTCTGGGACTCCCCGAACTCCGCCGGCATCATCATCGACGCCGTGCGCGCGGCGAAGATCGCCAAGGACCGCGGCCACGGCGGCCCGATCCTCCCGGCTGCGGCGTACCTGATGAAGTCCCCGCCGGTGCAGATGGAGGACACCGAGGGTCGCGCCAAGCTCGAGGCGTTCATCCGCGGCGAGTGACGCACGTCCTCGGGCCATGTGCCTGAGACAGCCGAAGGGCCGGTCCCCGTGGGGGCCGGCCCTTCGTCACTCCTGTCACAAGAATCACCGGTTGGCAGGTGATTCGGTCGCTTGACAGGCACTTCAACGCCCTGGAAGTGCAGGAATCACCGGTCAACCGGTGATTCCTGCACCCCGGCCTCACCCCTCAGCGTCGGCCTTGATCCGCTCCAGCGTCTGGCGCATCCCGGCACGCAGCTCGTCGGTGAACACGTCCTGGCCACCCAGCGCGGCCTTGGTCAGCCCCATCGACACCCCCGAGATCCCGTCCGGCGTCTCGCGGCGCTGGATCACCCGGGTGCCGGTGGCGGTGGGCTCGAGGGTGAAGGACCAGATCGTGCGGTTCTCGTTGATCCGGAAGCCGAACTCCCCCACGGAGTGCTCCGAGGGCGGCGTGAACCGGACGACCTTGCCGTTGGTCGGCCAGAACAGGTAGCCGCGGCGGTTGAGGTTGGTGAACTTCGCGCCCTGGCCGACCGCGCGACCCCACACCTTCGACCGGACCACCTGCGGGCTCCACCGCGCCATCCGCGGCAGGTCGGTGACCAGCGCCCACACCGTGGCGGGCGCGGCGTCGACGTCGACGGTGTCCTCGAGGAGCTCCTCGTAGGCGGTCTCGGGCATGGCGGGGCACCTCCGTGCTCGTGGTCGGCCCGGACGGGCCCTGGCTCGCCCCGACCGTACTCACCGGTAGCCACCCGCGCGGGCGAACCCCCGGAACAGCCGGACCCGCTCGTCCCGGCCGTACGCCGTCAGGCGTCCCGCTCGGCCCACCACGCGCGCAGGGCGGCGGTGGCCTCCTCCTCGCTCATCGGCCCGTTGTCCAGGCGCTGCTCGAGCAGGAAGTGGTAGGCCTCGCCGACGACGCGACCCGGCGGGATGCCGAGGATCTCCATGATCTGGTTGCCGTCGAGGTCGGGGCGGAGCGCGGCGAGCTCCTCGGCCTCGGCCAGGCGGGAGATCCGCGCCTCCAGCTCGTCGTAGGTACGGCGCAGCCGCTCCGCCTTCCGCTTGTTGCGGGTGGTGCAGTCGGCCCGCGTCAGCACGTGCAGCCGCTCCAGCTGGGCGCCGGCGTCGCGGACGTAGCGGCGGACCGCGGAGTCGGTCCACTCGCCGGTGCCGTAGCCGTGGAAGCGCAGGTGCAGCTCGACGAGCTGGCTGACCGCCTCGATCTCGTCGTTGGAGAACCGCAGCGCCTTCATCCGCTTGCGGGTCAGCTTGGCGCCGACCACGTCGTGGTGGTGGAAGGTGACCGTGCCGTCGTCGACGAACCGCCGGGTCTTCGGCTTCCCGACGTCGTGCATCAGCGCGGCGAACCGGGAGACGAAGTCGGGCCCACCTCCCTCGCTGAGCCGCGGCTCGAGGTCGATCGCCTGCTCCAGCACCGTCAGCGTGTGCTCGTAGACGTCCTTGTGCCGGTGGTGCTCGTCGCGCTCGAGCTTCAGCGCGGGCAGCTCGGGCAGCACCCGCGCGGCCAGCCCGGTCTCCACCAGCAGCTCCAGGCCGAGCCGCGGCGCCGGCGCGCAGATCAGCTTCACCAGCTCGTCGCGCACCCGCTCGGCGGAGATGATCTCGATCCGGTCCGCCATCGCGGTCATCGCCTCGACCACCTCCGGCGCGGGGGTGAAGCCGAGCTGGGCCGCGAACCGCGCCGCGCGCATCATCCGCAGCGGGTCGTCGGAGAAGGAGTCCTCGGGCCGGCCCGGTGTGCGCAGCACCCGGTGCGCGAGGTCCAGCAGGCCGCCGTACGGGTCCTCCAGCTCGCGGCCGGGCAGCCGGACCGCCATCGCGTTGACGGTGAAGTCGCGGCGGCCCAGGTCGCCGGCGAGCGTGTCGCCGTACTGCACGTCGGGCTTGCGGCTGTCGGGGTCGTAGGCCTCGGAGCGGTACGTCGTCACCTCGACGACCCAGTCGCCCTTGCGGCAGCCGATGGTGCCGAAGTCGCGACCCATGTCCCACCAGGCGTCGCCCCAGGCACGCAGGATCCTGTCGGTCACCTCCGGCCGGGCGGAGGTGGTGAAGTCGAGGTCGTTCGAGCGGCGGCCGAGCATCGCGTCGCGGACCGGGCCACCGACCAGCGCCAGCTCGTGGCCGGCCTCGGCGAAGCGGGCGCCGAGCTCGTCGATGACGGGGCCGATCCGGTCCAGCTCGGCGGCGACCGCCGACTGCACGTCGACCAGCCGCAGGGGTGCGGCGGCCTCGCCGGGGGCGGATGCTTCGATGCGGTCGCTCACGCGGGGAAAGTTTAGGGCGTGACCGCCGCCTCATCCCCATCGCGCGGGATCGGCCCGCCCTGCCGCCGAGGCGACCCGGCCCGACTACCCTCGTGCCGTGGTCCCCGGTCGGTCGTTCTCCCGTGCTGCCCTGGGCGCGTTGGCAGGGCTGCTGCTGGCGGCGACGGTGCCGGCCGCCGCGCAGGCCTCGCCCTCGCCCGGCGCCGGGAGCCCCGACCACTCCGCCGAGAGCACGACCGAGGCCGCGACCCAGGCCGCGGCCGAGGCCGCCGAGCGCCACCGTGCCGCGCGCCTCAGCCGGTCGGCCGAGCGTCGCCGCGAGCGCCGGAAGTACGACGCGCCGCTGCTGATCACCATCGACACGCTCTCCCCCGGCGTGCTGCCGCAGCGGGGACCGCTGACCATCAGCGGGACGATCACCAACCGCGACCTGGTCGCCTGGCACCAGGTCAACGTCTACCCGTACCTGAACTCCGACGACTGCCAGTCCGACGCCACCTGCCCCGGACCGATGGTGACCGCCGAGGAGCTCGCGGAGGCCGCCGCCACCGACCCGACCACGCCGGTGGGCGAGCGGCTGATCGACCCGGCGGTCACCGAGCGGATCCGGCGGCTGGGCCCGGGCGAGACGTCGACGTTCACGATCACGGTGCCGCAGGCGGTGCTCCGCTCCGAGCTCGGCGACCCCACCCCGGGTGTCTACTGGTTCGGCGTGCAGGCCTCCGGCGAGAGCCGGACGACGCCGCGCGACGAGTTCGCCGACGGCCGGGCGCGCACGTTCCTGCCCTACCTCCCGGCGGGGTACGACGACGCGGGCGTCGACGCCGCGGTGGTCGCGCCCCTGCGGGCCCCGGTCAGCCACAAGTCGGACGGCTCGCTGGCGAGGGTGGGCCGCTGGGAGCGCCAGCTCTCGGTCTCCGGCTCGCTGGGCGGCATGCTCGCGTTCGGCGCGGAGTCGGGGGCGCAGCCGGTGACCTGGCTGGTCGATCCCGCCGTCCCGGACGCGGTGCGCGCGCTCGCCCGGGGCAACCAGCCGCGCACGCTCGTCTCCGAGCCCGTGGAGGACGGCGAGGCGACCGGTGAGGGCGGCGAGGACACCGGGACCGGGTCCGACGAGGAGCAGGAGACCCCGCAGGAGGTCGAGCCCGCGGTCGCCAGCGCGCAGCCGTGGCTGGACCAGGCCCGTCCCCTGCTGGCGGCGCAGGAGGTGCTCGCCCTGCCGTACGGCGACCCCGACCTCTCCGGGGCGGCCGACGCCCTGGCCGACCTCTACACGCTGGCCCGGGAGCGGCCGAGCGACGTGCTGACGGACTGGCGCACCGCGGTCAACCCGGCCGTCACGTCGCCGAACGGCTTCGTCTCACCCGCGGCGATCGACGGGGTCAGCGACGCGGCGGTGCTGCTGCTGACGGACCGGATGTTCCGTGACGACGAGTACCCCGACGGCCCGCCGGCGGCCGGCGAGGTGGGCGAGGCCGCCGTCGCGGTGACCACCGCGGCCGCCGCCGCGGGTGGCCCCGGGCCCAACCGGCGCCTGGCCCCGGTGGCCGTGCGCCAGCGGCTGCTCAGCGAGGCGGCGCTGCGGCTGATCGACGCCGCGGCCACCGACACCACCGACACCACCGACACCACCGACACCGACACCGACGCCCAGGGCGCGGCGCCGCTGGTGCTGGTCCTACCCACCGGGATCGACCCCGCCGGGGCCTCGCAGTTCTGGACCGGCCTGGACGTGCTGTGGCTGAACCTGACCACGGTCGGCGCGATCGTCGCGGGGGACCGCGACCCGGTCGACACCGACACCCTGAACTACCCGGCGCGTCAGGCGGCGCTGGAGACCCCGGTGGCCGTCTTCGGCGAGGTGAACCGGCTGATGGCGGCCGGCACCACCCTGCAGAACGTGCTGGGTGACGGGGCGACCGTCGCGGACTCCGTGACCGCGGAGGCGCTCGCCGGCGCGTCGTACGCGCTGCGCGGCGACCGGCGGGCCGCCGCGCGGCTCGCGGCCTCCCGGGCGTGGCTTTCCAAGCGGCTCGAGTCGGTCGAGATCAGCGCGCCGCCCGGGGTCACGCTCTCCAGCTCGTCGGGCAGCTTCTCGGTCACCGTCAGCAACACCCTCGACGTACCGGTGACCGTCCAGGTCGTCGCCGAGGACGACAACGGCGCCGGGATCGACCCCTCGGGCCCGATCGAGCTGGGCCCGGAGAGCCGCACCTCGGTGTCGCTGCAGGCCCACACCACGGTCCCGGGCGTGCACAACATCCGGCTCAACCTCACCGACGTCGACGGCAACCCGATCGGCTCCTCCGACGTGGTCCCGGTCCGCTCCGGCGGCGTGAGCACGGTGATCTGGGTCTTCATCGGCGCCGGGGTGGGGATCCTGATGCTCGCCATCGTCATCCGGCTCTACCGCCGGATCCGGTCCCGGTCGCGGCGCGCCACGGCCCCCGGGGCCGACCCCGCGGATCCCGCCGGCGCGGAGGCCCCCGCCGAGCCGACCCCCGGCGACAGCGACGAGGCCACCGGCCGGAAGGCGGAGACCACCCCGTGACCGACGAGTCCGTGACCGGGTCCTCCCACGAGGACCCGCGCCCGCAGCCGCCGGCCGACAACCAGCGCGCGATCCTGACCAACAGCGCGGTGATGGCCGCCGGCACCGTCGTCTCCCGGTTCAGCGGCTTCATCCGGTCCACCCTGCTGGCCGCGGCGCTCGGCATCGGCCTGCACGCCGACATCTTCACGATCGCCAACACGCTGCCGAACATGCTCTACATCCTGCTGGCCGGCGGCGTCTTCAACGCCGTGCTGGTCCCGCAGCTGGTGCGGTCCATGAAGAACGACGCGGACGCCGGCGCGGCGTACGTCGACCGCGTGATCACCCTCGCCGCGCTCTTCCTCGGCACCGTGACGGTCGTGCTCGTCGCGGCCGCGCCGCAGGTCATGGACATCATGCTCAACAGCCGGTACGACGACCCGGCGCTGGCCGAGCAGCGGCAGTCGGCGATCGACTTCGCCCGCTACTGCCTGCCGCAGGTCTTCTTCTACGGGATGTTCGTGCTGGTCGGCCAGGTGCTCAACGCCCGCGGCCGGTTCGGGCCGATGATGTGGGCCCCGATCGCGAACAACGTGATCTCGGTGGCGGTGCTGATCACCTACCTGATCGCGTTCGGCCCGGCCTCGGCTGCGCAGCAGTCCGCGGCGTTCACCCCGGGCCAGGAGGCGCTGCTCGGCATCGGCTCGACGGCCGGCATCGCGGCGCAGTTCCTGATCCTGGTGCCCTACCTGTGGGCGGCGGGCGTCCGCTACCGGCCGCGCTTCGACTTCCGCGGCGTGGGCCTGCGGCAGACGTTCCGCCTCGGGATGTGGACCGTCCTGTTCGTGGTGGTCAACCAGCTGGCGTACGTCGTCGTGGTGCGCCTGGCCTCGGGCGGTACCGCCGCCGCGACCGACGGCACCGGCATCACGATCTACACCAACGCGATGCTCGTGGTGATGGTCCCGCACTCGATCATCACGGTCTCGCTGGCCACGGCGATCCTGCCCCGGCTCTCGGCGTCGGCCGCCAACCAGGACATGCCCGCGCTGGCGAGCACGCTGGGCACCACGATGCGCACCGCGCTGGCGGTGATCGTGCCGTTCGCCGCGCTGTTGCCGGCGATCGCGCTCCCCCTGGCGCAGGTGATCTGGGGCCACGGCGCGACCGCGGACACCTACGACCGACTCGAGCTCCCGCTGGCGCTGTTCGGCAGCGGCGTCGTGCTGTTCACGATCCACTACCTGGTGCTGCGCGGCTTCTACGCCCTGGAGCGCAACAAGCTGGTCTTCTGGGTGCAGTGCGTGATCGCCGGCACCAACATCGCCACCGCGATCGCCCTGGTCGGCCTGGTCGACCCCGGCTACACCACCCCGGCGCTGATCCTGGCCTACACCGCGGCGTACGGCGTGGGCGCGACCCTGTCGAGCCTGCTGCTCGTCCGGCTCCTGCGCCGCGGTGGGCTGGCCGCGGGCGGCGCGGGCCGGTGGCTCGGGTTCGCCGGCCGGCTGGCGGTCGGCGCCGCCGGGGTGGTCGTCGTGTCGGTGCTGCTGCGGATCCTGGTCGTCGACGTCGTCGAGGCGTTCGTCGCGGACCCGGGCTGGATCCTCGCCGCGGTCGAGGTCGCGGTCGTCACCGCGGGCACCGCCGGCTTCTTCCTCGGGGCCGCGCGCGTGCTCGGCCTGAGCGAGGTCACCTCGGTCGTCGGGCTCGTCCTGGCGCGGGTTCGCCGGGGCTGACCACGCCGGGGCGCCACGCGGCCTACGATGGCCGTGATCAGAGAGGACTGGTGTGGCGACAGCGACGCGACCTGGCGATGTGCTGGCCGGCCGTTACCGATTGATCGACCTCTTGACCGAGAGCGCGGGCGGCCGGTTCTGGCGGGCGCACGACGCTGTCCTCGACCGGTCCGTCGCGCTGCACGTCATCTCCGAGGGCGACCCCCGGGCGGACGCCCTGGTGGCGGCGGCCCGGTCCTCCGCGATGGTGCTCGACCCCCGGATCCTGCGCGTGCTCGACGTCGAGACCCGCGACGGGCTCTGCTTCGTGGTCAACGAGTGGGGCACCGGCACGTCGCTGGACATCCTGGTCAACCACGCCGGCCCGCTCCCCGCGCGCCGCGCCGCGTGGCTGGTGGCCGACGTCGCCGACGCCATCGCCCGCTGCCACGCGCAGGGCGTCACCCACGGGCGCCTCAACCCCGAGAACATCCTGATCGACCGGCTCGGCGCCGTGCGGATCATCGGGCTGTGCGTCGACGCCGCTCTGCACGGCCTCCCGCCGGCGCGCGAGAGCGGCGACCTGGCCGACCTCGGCGGGCTGCTCTACTGCGCGTTGACCGGCACGTGGTCGGGGCCGTCCACCTCGGTGGTGGAGCCGGCGCTGGAGGTGCACGGCAGCACGATGTCGCCGCGACAGGTGCTCCCCGGCGTGCCGCGGCCGCTGGACGCGCTGTGGTGCGAGATCGACCATGCCGACGAGAACCACCACCACTGGTGGCGGATCGCCGCAGTGCAGGTCGCCGAGGCGCCCGACGTCTCGAGCGCCCGGGCGATCTACGACCGGCTGATGGAGTTCCTCGGTGACGTCACGGGGCTGCCCGAGGAGCTGGCCTCCTCGATCCCGCCGATCAACGAGGTCCGGCCGGTCACGCTGCCCTCGCTCGCCGACCCGCCGGTGCGGACGGGCCCACGGGTCTCCGCCGCCGCGGGGACGCAGGCGGGGGCGTCGATGCGGACCGCCGAGACGGAGGCACCACCCTCCGAGGACCCGCGCGAGGACCCGCGCGAGGAGCTGGCCGAGACCGCCCAGTCCGCCGCGGCGCGCGCCCGACGGAACGCGCCGACCACACCCACCGAGGGCACGGCGCTCCCCGACCCGGGCCCGGTCCCCCTGGTCTCGGAGCTGCCGACCGAGGCCGGCATGCCGGTCTTCGCCGACGACGAGGACGACGTCACCTGGATGCGGACGCGCAGCACGCCGCCGCCGCCGCCCCCGCCGTTCGAGGAGCCGCCGGAGCGACCGCTGTTCGCGCCCGAGACGCCCGAGGGCGTGGCCGCGCGGCGGGCCCGCGCCGTGGCGCCGATGCCGGAGCCGGCCGACGTGGCCGCGGGTCCCCCGGCTCCCGCGGACCCCGCGCTGTGGGACAGCGGCACCGGCGCGGTGGAGCGGGTCGTCGAGGAGGAGTCCGTCCCGGGGCGCACCTGGCTGCGCGCCGCCCTCCTGGTCGGGCTCGGCCTGGTGCTGATCGTCGCCGTCGCGATCGCGGTCAACCTGGGCCGCGGCAGGACACCGCTCGGCGCGGAGGAGACCGGGCCGACGCGCGGCAGCTCGCCCGCTCCGAGCGTGGCGCCGAGCGTGCTAAGCCCCGTCTCCGCGGTGGACTTCGACCCTCTGGGCGACGGCGAGGAGCACCCGGAGGACTCCTCGTTCGCGATCGACGGGGACCCGACGACTGCGTGGCCGACCCAGACCTACAACGACCAGCTCGGGCCGCCGCCGGGGGCGCTGAAGACCGGGGTCGGCCTGGTGATCGACCTGGGCGAGGTCCGCACCGTCACCGACGTGGACCTCACCTTCGTCGGCTCACCGACGTCGGCCTCGGTGTGGATCAGCCGCGAGACGCCCACGGACGCCCCGAGCGGGACGCCCGTCGCGGAGGCCACGGCGGAAGGTGACACGGCAACTCTCACCCCGGACGGCTCGACCGTCGGAGAGGGATCGACGACCGGCCGCTACCTCCTCGTGTGGTTGACTTCGTTGCCGCCGGTGTCGGGTGGCTATCGAGGCGAGGTCGCGGAGGTGGTGGTGCGTGGTCACTGAGCCGCTCCCGCCCAGCGACCCGGACGACGCCTCCGCGGCGGGCGTCGACGTGCCCCCGGACGAGCCCGCCGACGCGGACCTGCTCGCCGCCCACGTGGCGGGGGACGCCGAGGCCTTCGGCGTGCTGTTCCGTCGGCACCGGGAGCGGTTGTGGGCCGTCGCCCTGCGCACCACCGGCGACCCCGAGACCGCGGCCGACGGGCTGCAGGACGGCATGGTCGCGGCCTTCCGGCGCGCCGGGTCGTTCCGCGGCGAGGCCAAGGTGACCACGTGGCTGCACCGGGTCGTGGTCAACGCCTGCCTGGACCGGCTCCGCGCCGCCAAGGTCCGCCGCGCCGAGCCCCTGCCCGACCAGCTGGACGACCAGGACCGGCTGACCCGCGCGGTCGCGGTCGACGCGGACGGCGACCCGCTGGAGCAGCACCTGCGCTCCGAGCGGCGGTCCCGGGTGCTGGCCGCGCTCGCCACGCTGCCCTTGGAGCAGCGCGCGGCGCTGGTGCTCGTCGACATGGAGGGCTACCCGGTCGCGGAGGCGGCGGCGATCCTCGACTGCGCGGTGGGTACCGTGAAGAGCCGCTGCTCCCGGGCGCGGGGACGCCTGGCCGACCAGCTGGCCGACCTGCTCGGCGACCTCGACGACGAGGGTGAGCAGGACCACGCCGGTCGGACGGCTCCCGGCCGGAACCCAGCGACGCTCCCGCACGTCGGAGCGGGAGGTCGGCGAGGTCCACCGGGGACCACGCCCGCCCCGACCTCCACCCCCTGACGAGGAACCCACTGCATGACCACCCCCCGAGACCGCCCCGGCAACGCGCCTGGCGACGCTGCCGGCCGTGAGGACGCCGTACGACGGCTCCTCGCCGACGCCGCCGATCCCGCGCCACTGCCGCCGGAGGTCGCGAGCCGGCTGGACACCCAGCTGCTCGAGCTGACGGCGGACCGGTCCGCGGAGGCCGAGGCCGACACGGCCCGGGTGGTCCCGCTGTCCTCGCACCGCCGGCGGCGGGTCGTCCAGGCGCTCGTCGCCGCGGCCGCCGTGGTGGCGCTCGTCGCGGTCGGCATCCGGGTGGGGGACGTCGCCCAGCCCGACGCCGACATCATGAGCGCGATCGCGGACGGGGAGCCGGAGCGCGGTGAGGCCTCGGGCGCCCAGCCCTCCGCGGACGAGCTGGACGACCCGGAGGAGCTGGACGGCGCGTTCGGAGCCGAGGCGAGCCCCGAGACGGCGATGGCCGACGACGCGGCGGCCCGGTCGCGCCGGGCCACGCAGCGCCGCGCCCGGGCCGACCTGAACGCCGCGCTGGCGAGCCGGCCCGAACTGCGGTCCCGGCTCACCGTGCGCCGGGCCGACAGCCGGGTGCTCTCCCTGCGCACGGAGCACCTCCGCGGCGAGCTCCTGGCGCTGCGCGGCGCCAACCTGCCGGCCCGCCCCGACTACGAGGCGCGGAAGGTGGTCGCCCCGCGCGGGTTCACCTGCGCCGCCCTCGACCTCGCGGCCGGGTACTACCTGGGCGTGCGCTACCAGCACCTGCCCGCCCTGGTCGCCTACCGCGAGCCGGTCGGCACCACCCAGGTGGTCGAGGTGCTGCGCTGCGGCACCACCGAGGTGCTCCGCTCGGTGACCCTGCCGGTGCTCTCCTGATCCCGCTCGGCGACTCGGGTCGTGTGCCCGAGGACCCGTTCCGTGGTGTTCTCGGGCACACGACCGCGGCGAACGCTGAGAGTCGTGCCACATCTACCTCCGCCCGGGCGTGAGCCGGGGAATCAACGCGCCTACCATCTGGTTGAGATCGCGTACGCCATCGAAGGAGCATCCGTGACCACCGACACCACCACCGCCGAGCCGCGCAACGTCATCGTGATCGGCTCCGGCCCGGCCGGCTACACCGCCGCGATCTACACCGCGCGGGCCAGCCTGCAGCCGCTCGTCTTCGAGGGCTCTGTGACGGCCGGTGGCGCGCTGATGAACACCACCGAGGTGGAGAACTTCCCCGGCTTCCGCGAGGGCATCCAGGGCCCGGCCCTGATGGACGAGATGCGGGCGCAGGCCGAGCGGTTCGGCGCCGAGCTCGTCGCCGACGACGTGGTCGAGGTCGACCTGACCGGCCCCGTCAAGGTGGTCAAGACCGCCACGGACACCTACACCGCGCGCGCCGTGATCCTGGCCACCGGCTCGGGCTACCGCAAGCTCGACCTGCCCAACGAGGACGCGCTGTCGGGCCGCGGCGTCTCCTACTGCGCCACCTGCGACGGCTTCTTCTTCCGCGAGCAGCACATCGCCGTGGTCGGCGGCGGCGACTCCGCCGTCGAGGAGGCCACCTTCCTCACCCGCTTCGGCTCCAAGGTGACGCTGATCCACCGGCGCGACGAGCTCCGCGCCTCCAAGATCATGCAGGAGCGCGCGTTCGCCGACCCGAAGCTCGAGGTCGTGTGGAACGCCGAGGTCGACGCCGTCAACGGCGCGGAGTCGCTCGAGTCCCTGACCCTGCGCGACACCGTCACCGGCGAGAAGTCCGAGCTGCCGGCGACCGGGCTGTTCGTGGCCATCGGCCACATCCCGCGCTCGGAGCTGCTGGTCGGCCAGGTCGACCTCGACGACGACGGCTACGTGCTGGTCGCACCGGACTCGACCGCGACCAACCTGCCCGGCGTCTTCGCCTCCGGCGACCTCGTCGACCGCCGCTACCGCCAGGCGATCACCGCCGCCGGCAGCGGTTGCGCGGCGGCCCTGGACGCGGAGAAGTACCTGGCAGAGCTGGAGTTCGCGGAGGCGACCGCCGCCGCGGCCGCCCGCTGAGCCACCCGGGCCGACGAGGACGCGACCTCGGCGGCCCACCCGCCCGACACCCGCCCCGGACGGGGAACATCGGGCACCGCGGTGCTGTTGACTGGGCAGTAGCCGTGACCACACCAACGTCGACCACCGGACGCGCTCCGGTGGCAGCAACCGGGCCCTCGGGGCCCACGAGAAGGGAACATCCATGGGCAACATCGCAGCTGTGACGGACTCGGAGTTCGAGACCCAGGTGCTGAAGGCCGACAAGCCGGTCCTCGTCGACTTCTGGGCCGAGTGGTGCGGCCCGTGCCGTCAGGTCGCCCCGATCCTCGACGAGCTGGCCGGTGCGCACGGCGACAAGATCACGTTCCTGAAGATGAACGTCGACGAGAACCCGGTCACCCCGGCGTCGTACCGGGTCACCGGCATCCCGACGATCAACGTGTACCAGAACGGCGAGGTCGTCCGCACGATCGTCGGCGCCCGCCCGAAGGCCGCGCTGCTCAAGGAGCTCGCCGAGTTCGTCTGAGCTCGCCGCTGAGCCCACCCAGCACCGCCCGCGCCCCTCGGCGCTCATCGGGCCGGTGACCCCGCCAGGGTCACCGGCCCGTCGGCTTGCCGGATGCCGGCCCCTCCGCCGACCCTGGTCCCCACCGGCGACGTCACGGGCGACGGCCGGACGGCCTCGCGCAGGCGCTCCCAGGTCGCGCCGACCTCGTCGCGCCAGGTGAGCGTCGAACGCAGGTCCATCCTCATCCTGGGCACGCGCGGATGTTGTCGCTGCGTGCGGAACCCGACCCGCGCCAGGAATCCCGCCGGCACCAGCAGCTCACGGTGCACCGACCTGTCGGCGCCCCGCCGGGCGAAGCACTCGATCGCCCGCACGCCCGGGCGGTGCACCAGGTCGGCCGCCATCCCCTGGACCAGCAGCCGGCCGAGCCCGCCGGCCCGGTGCTCCGGATCCAGCCACACGGCGGCCATCAGCACCGCATCCTCGGAGACGGGGGCCGTCGGCTGACGGCGGGCTTCGGGGATCGACTCGGGGGGCCCGTAGACGACCAGCCCGACCGGGTGTCCCTCGACGAGCGCCACGCGCCCGCAGGAGCCCCACTCCCGGAGGCGCTCCGAGACCCACAGCCGTCGGTCGCGGCTTCGCGCCCCGTGCCGCCCGCACGGCGGATCGAGCTCGGCCAGCAGGTCGAGCGTCAGCGGCACCGTCGTCCGAGTCACGCCACCTCACCTCCCTCACCTGCACCGATGGTACGGCGGCGTCCACCCGGCGCGGGCGCGGAAATGAGGTGGCGCGGGGCTGAGAGGATGGGCGTCGTGCGCCAGATCCGACAGAGCAAGAAGTTGCGCGACGTCCGCTACGACGTCCGTGGTCCGATCCTCGTCGAGGCCCAGCGGCTGGAGGCCGAGGGACACCGCATCCTCAAGCTCAACATCGGCAACCCGGCACCGTTCGGGTTCGAGGCGCCCGAGGCGATCCTGGCGGACGTCACCCACCACCTCCACGAGTCACAGGGCTACAGCGACTCCCAGGGCATCTACTCGGCGCGTACCGCGGTCGCCCAGTACTACCAGTCGCGCGGGCTGGTGCACACCGACGTGGAGGACGTCTTCATCGGCAACGGGGTCAGCGAGCTGATCTCGATGGTGCTCCAGGCGTTCGTCGACGACGGCAACGAGATCCTGGTCCCCGCTCCCGACTACCCGCTGTGGACCGGCGCGGTCACCCTGTCCGGTGGTATCCCCGTGCACTACCGGTGCGACGAGGAGAACGGCTGGATGCCGGACCTCGAGGACATCGAGTCCAAGATCACCGAGAACACCCACGCCCTGGTGATCATCAACCCCAACAACCCCACCGGTGCCGTCTACAGCAAGGAGATGGTGGAGGCGCTGGTCGACATCGCCCGCCGTCACGAGCTGGTCGTCTTCGCCGACGAGATCTACGAGAAGATCCTCTTCGACGGCGCGGTGCACCACCACGCCGCGACCGCGGCCGGCGGCGACGTCCTGTGCCTCACCTTCAGCGGGCTGTCCAAGGCCTACCGCGTCTGCGGGTACCGCGCCGGCTGGGTGATGATCTCGGGGCCCAAGGAGGTCGCCGAGGAGTTCCTCGAGGGGCTCACGCTGATCGCCAACATGCGGATGTGTGCCAACGTCCCCGCCCAGCACGCCATCCAGACCGCACTGGGGGGCTACCAGTCGATCAACGAGCTCATCGTCCCCGGCGGGCGCTTCTACGAGCAGGCGATGCTGGCCGACCGGCTGCTCAACGAGATCCCCGGGGTCTCCTCGGTCCGTCCGAGCGGCGCCCTCTACTGCTTCCCGCGGCTGGACCCCGACGTCTACCACATCGAGGACGACCAGCAGTTCGTCATCGACCTGCTCCGGGCCAAGAAGATCCTGGTCACCCACGGCACCGGGTTCAACTGGCCCGAGCCCGACCACTTCCGCCTGGTGACGCTGCCCGACGTGGAGATGCTCGAGGAGGCGATCGGCCGGATCGGGGAGTTCCTCGCCACCCGCCGCTGACATCCGGGCGCGCGGGCACACCCTGGCCCGGGGGTGTCAGACTTCGGGGCAATCCCCGGCGCCCGCGGGCGCACCGCCGTTCGGAAGAGGCATCCCCGTGCTCGACATCGTGTATCCCCCGGTCATCGTGACCGCGAAGGCCGCGTTCCGGCTGCTCGGACAGAACATCCAGCTCTCCGGGACCGAGAACGTCCCCCGGGAGGGCGGCGTGCTGCTGGCGGTGAACCACATCGGGTACGTCGACTTCATCTACGGCGGCCTCGCCGCGCACCCCTCCAAGCGGCTGGTGCGCTTCATGGCGAAGAAGGAGGTCTTCGACCACCCGGTCGGCGGGCCGGTGATGCGCAGCTTCCACCACATCCCGGTCGACCGGGGCGACGGCATCCCGTCGATGAAGAAGGCCGTCGAGTTCCTCCAAGCCGGTGAGGCCGTGGGCATCTTCCCGGAGGCGACCATCTCCCGCTCCTTCGAGCTGAAGGAGTTCAAGACCGGCGCGACGCGGATCGCGGCGGCCGCCGGCGTACCGGTGGTGCCGGTGGTGCTCTGGGGCACGCAGCGGATGATGACGAAGGGTCACCCGAAGGACTTCGGTCGCGGGAAGTCCATCGCGGTCCGCGCCGGCACACCGCTCCACCCGACCGGTGAGGACCCGGTCGCCGACACCGCCGAGCTGAAGGCCGCGATGGCGCAGATGCTCGACGAGGTCATCGCCGCCTACCCCGCCGAGGAGCAGCCGCCGGGATCGTGGTGGCTACCGGCCCGGCTCGGCGGCGGCGCGCCGACGCTCGATGAGGCTCGCGAGCTCGAGCTGGCCGAGCGCAGGGAGCGCGCCCGGCGCAAGGCTGAGAAGCGCAAGGGCTCGAAGTAGGCGTGTCGACATGTCGATGTGCTGATACGTCGATATGTCGACATAGCGATTGATCGGCATCCCGAGCCTCCGAAGGGCCGGAATCCGCCGATTTCCGGTTCTGTGAGAGCGATTCTGAGCGAAGTTGCCTTCGCTCGATGAGAGCCGGTTCGCTCAGAATCGCTCCTGACGAAGCACAATCTGGCCCTGCCGGTGGTTGAGGTGCGAGCGAAGCGAGCCTCGAAACCACCCGACAACGAACGCCGGGCCGGCAGGAGTCTCCTGCCGGCCCGGCGTTCGCGATCCGGGTCGTGCGCCCGGTCTGGGTCAGACGATCCGGTCGGACCGGTTGCGCGGGTCGATCAGGTCGACGATCCGCTGCAGGTCGCCGGTGTTGGCGAACTCGA
Source organism: Nocardioides sp. YIM 152588 (assembly GCF_040191335.1). NCBI lineage: Bacteria > Bacillati > Actinomycetota > Actinomycetes > Propionibacteriales > Nocardioidaceae > Nocardioides > Nocardioides sp. YIM 152588. The sequence continues at coordinate 95,898 of NZ_JBEGDJ010000009.1, forward strand.
TGGTGACCTTGCCCTTGCTCCGGCCGAGGTCGACCTTGACCCGCGTCTCGAGCCGGTCGCCCAGCCGATCCGCGAGCTCGGCGAGTCCGGGGGCCGACGGCTTGGTCCGCTTCGCCCGCGGGGCCGCGCCACTGCCGGTGTCGCCGACCGTCACGATCTCCTCGAGTGCCCGGACGCTGATCCCCTCGGCGACGACCCGCTGCGCGAGCCGGTCCTGCGCGTCCGCCTCGGTGACGCCGAGCAGGGCGCGGGCGTGGCCGGCCGAGAGGACGCCCGCGGCCACCCGACGCTGGACCGCGGGGCTCAGCTTCAGCAGGCGCAGCGTGTTGCTGATCTGGGGGCGCGAGCGACCGATCCGCTGCGCCAGCTCCTCGTGGGTGCACGAGAAGTCCTCGAGGAGCTGCTGGTAGGCGGCCGCCTCCTCCAGCGGGTTCAGCTGGCTGCGGTGGAGGTTCTCCAGGAGGGCGTCGCGGAGCATGTCGGTGTCGTCGGTCTCGCGGACGATCGCGGGGATCGTGTCGAGTCCGGCCGACATGGTCGCCCGCCAGCGCCGCTCGCCCATGACGAGCTCGTAGGCGTCGCCGTCACGGCGCACCACGACCGGCTGGAGGAGACCCACTTCCTTGATGGAGTGGACCAGCTCGGCCATCGCATCCTCGTCGAAGACCTGCCGAGGGTTGACGGCGTTGGGTCGGATGCCGTCCACCGGGATCTCGGCGAAGTAGGCGCCCTCGACGGCCTTGAGAGCCGAATCTTCGATCTGAGGGCCGTTCCCCCGATCGGCGGACCCCGGGTCCACCGATCCGCTGGCAGGCCCGCTCGCGCCAATGTCCGCATGGTGGGCACCGGCGTTGACAGCCGGGCTTCCCGTCGGGAGCGGTACGGCGACCGCTGGCGGGGCGCTCGGGATCAGCGATCCGAGGCCCCGACCGAGGCCCCGACGGGGTGCGTTGCTGCTCATGAACCGATGCTCCCTCGGGTGACGATCTCGCGCGCGGCCTCCAGGTAGCACAGCGCGCCGGGTGAGGTGGGGTCGTACGTCATCACCGTCTGTGCGTAGGACGGCGCCTCCGAGACGCGCACGGAGCGCGGGATCGCGGTGTTGAGCACCTGGTCGCCGAAGTGCTCCCGCACCTCGGCGGCCACGCCGGCAGCGAGGCGGGTCCGGCCGTCGTACATGGTCAGCAGGATGGTCGAGACCGCCAGCTCCTGGTTGAGGTGCGCGCGCACCATGTCCACCGTGTTGAGCAGCTGACCGAGCCCCTCCAGGGCGTAGTACTCGGCCTGGATCGGGATGAGCATCTCGGCCGCCGCGACGAGCGCGTTGAGCGTGAGCAGGCCGAGCGACGGCGGGCAGTCGATGAGGACGTAGTCGAAACGCTCGTTCCCGACCTCGGCGCGCGAGCCGACCCGCGGGTGGCCGAGGATCGCCTTCTTCAGACGACCCTCGCGAGCCACCACGCTCACGAGCTCGATCTCCGCGCCGGCGAGGTCGATGGTGGCGGGGACGACCCACAGGCCGCTGATCTCCGGGCACTCGACCGCGATCTCGGCCAGCGGCGTGCCCTCGACGAGCGCGTCGTAGGTGGAGGAGACGCCGCGGTGGTGCTCGATGTTGAGCGCGGTCGAGGCGTTGCCCTGCGGGTCCAGGTCGATCACGAGCACCCGCTGGCCGAGCTGCGTCAGCGCGGCGGCGAGGTTGACGGTGGAGGTGGTCTTTCCGACGCCGCCCTTCTGGTTGGCGACGACGAAGACCCGCGTCGACTCCGGTCGGTCGAGGTACTCCTGGGGGATCCCCTGGCGCGTCATGACCGTCGCCTGGGCGGCCTTGGCCAGGGGCGTCAGGTCGTCCTCGAAGTGGTCCGCCATCTCGGCGAGCTCGGCCGCGGTGCGCACCTGGCTCACCACCTCGGGACCGGATGTTCCACGTGAAACAGACACGTCATGCTCTCCTCGCACCGGACCCCCGGTCTGTGGATAACTACCCACGTCCTGTGGACGTACACGCTCAGCGGGAAGCCCCGCGTCGGTGGAAAACCCTGCGTCGTGCCGCTCGCTCATGCGTCCCCCCTTCGCTTCCCCTGGCGCCGCTTGCTACGCGCACGGGCGCCGGCCTTCGCGGCTCCGGCGCCCTGAGGGCGCAACGATACTCGCGGACCGCCCGACCAGCGCACCCGGACCAGCCGAACCGCGCCCGCGTCCGGATCCCCGATCTCCTCGACGTCAGGTGGCGCACAGCCCCAGGCCTGCAGCGCCTCGGACGCGCCCTCGATCTCGTCCTCGGCAGAGGAGCCCTTCATGACGAGAAGCGCGCCATCCGCGGCGACCAGCGGCATACCCCAGGCGATGAGGTTGCTCAGCGCCGAGACGGCCCGGGCGGTCACGACGTCGAACGATTGTTTCCCGTGAAACGCGTCCGCCTTTCCGCGCTCCACCGTCACGTTGTCCAGCCCCAGCTCGGCCACGACCTCCTCCAGGAAGGTCGTCCGCCGCAGCAGCGGCTCGATCAGCGTGAAGGACACGTCCGGACGGGCGATGGCCAGGACCAACCCCGGGAGGCCGGCACCGGAGCCGATGTCGGCGACCCGCTGGCCGGTGGCGAGCGCTGGTGCCATCAGCACACAGTTCAGCAGGTGTCGGTCCCAGATCCTCGGAGCCTCGCGGGGTCCGATCAGACCCCGCACGACTCCCTCGGTGCACAGGAGGTCGGCATAGCGCGCGGCGAGCGCCACGCGCTCGTCCCCAAATAGACGCGCGGCCGCGGGGGGGACGGCGTCCCCACCCACGGCCGCGCCTACGGCTCGTTCCACGTGAAACGTCAGTCGCTCACGGCGTCCGGCAGCACCACGACGTACCTGCGGGGCTCCACGCCGGCCGACTCGGAGGTCAGGCCCGCCGCGGCAACCGCGTCGTGCACGATCTTGCGCTCGAACGGCGACATCGGCTCCAGCGAGACCGGCTCGCCGGACTCCCGGACCTTCGCGGCCGTCTCCTCGCCCAGGACCGTCAGCCGGGTCCGCTTGTCCGCGCGAAACCCGGAGATGTCCAGCATCAGTCGCGAGCGCTCGCCCGTCTCGCGGTAGACCGCCAGCCGGGTCAGCTCCTGCAGCGCCTCGAGGACCTTGCCGTCGCGCCCGACGAGCTGCTGCAGGTCGGCGCCGACGATCGAGACCGACGCGCGGTCGCCCTCGACGTCCATGTCCAGGTCGCCGTCCAGGTCGGCGATGTCGAGGAGCTCCTCGAGGTAGTCGGCGGCGATGTCGCCCTCGCCCTCGAGACGCTCCACGCGGCCACCGCCCTCGGTGCCCGCGTCCGACACCGCATCAGCGACCGTCGCCTCGCCCGCGGCGGCGCCCTCGGTCACCGGGGCCTCCAGTTCGGTCTCAGTGCTCAATTGCCAGCTCCCTTGCTCTGGTTCGGGCGGCTCCCGCCGCCGGAGTTCTTCCGCTGCGCACGGGTCTGCCGCTTGGGCTGCGTGCGCTGGGCGGGACGCTTCTCTTCCGTCTCCTCGGGCTTCTCCTCGGCCTCGTCGACGGGCTGCCCGTGCTTGACCGCCTTCTCGCGGTCGCGCTGGGCCTTCGCGTCGAAGGCGGGGGTGCCGGGAGCCGGGTTGTTCCGGATCACGTAGAACTGCTGACCCATGGTCCACAGGTTGGAGGTGGTCCAGTAGAGGACCACGCCGATCGGGAACGCGACGCCGGTGATGGCGAAGATGAAGGGCAGGACGTAGAGCAGCATCTTCTGCTGCTGCGCGTACGGTCCCGTCATCGCGTCCGCCGGCATGTTCTTCGACATCAGCTGCTTCTGAGTCGTGAACGTTGTCGCGATCATGATCACGAAGAGGACGAACGCCACGACCATGACGAGGGCGTTCGGGTTGTCGCCCCACGTCCGCGCGCCCCAGAAGGAGTCCGCGAGCGGGATCCGGCCGAAGATCTCGGCGCTACCGAACTGCTGAGCCTTCTCGGCGGTCATGAAGCCGTGCGCGGTGCCGTCGGCGGCGCCGTCGAGGATGCGGAAGAGCGCGAAGAAGACCGGCATCTGCAGCAGCAGCGGCAGGCAGGAGGCGAACGGGTTGGTGCCCGCCTCCTTGTAGAGCTTCATCGTCTCCTCGGCCAGGCGCTGCCGGTCGTGGCCGTACTTCTTCTGCAGCTCGCGCACCTTGGGCTGCAGCAGCTGCATGTTCCGGCTCGACTTGATCTGCCGCACGAACAGCGGGATCAGCGCGGCACGGATGGTGACCGTCAGGCCGATGATCGCGAGAGCCCAGCTCATGCCGCCGTCCGCGGGCATGACCAGGCTGAACAGCCAGTGCCACGCGAGCAGGACCGCCGAGATGGCGTAGTACAGCGGCTCCATGATCAGGTTGCCGATGTCGCCGATGATGCCCACTAGTCAGGCTCCTTGAGAGGGTCGGGCCCGGTCGGCGTCCACCGATTCGGGCGTTGCTACGTGGGGGTCATTCTCACGTCTCGGGGGTACGTGGTCGACGCCCCCCGGGTTCCAGGGATGGCACCGGGCCAGGCGACGCACGGTCAGCCAGGAGCCCTTGATCGAGCCGTGCACCCGGATCGCCTCGATGGCGTAGTGCGAGCACGACGGGTAGAACCGACAGACCTGACCGTAGAGAGGGCTGATCACGGTCTGGTAGGCGCGCAGCAGCCCGATCAGCACCCACTTCATGAGCGGACCCGGGACAGGCAGTGCCGGAGGTCGCCGACCAGCTGGTCGTACGACGCCCCGCCGGCCGCCGGGGTGGCCCGCACCACCAGCACGCTGGCGGGCGGGAGGTCGCCGAGGTGGGCGGCCACGGCGTGCCGCAGCCGGCGCTTGACCCGGTTGCGCACGACGGCGCCGCCGACGGCCTTGCTCACCACGAATCCGACGCGGGGGGTGCCGTCGGGGTCGTCCCCGAACAGCACCGAAGCCTCCTCGCCGTTCACGACGAGGAGGTGGGTGACAAGGGTTCGCGAACCCGAGCGTCGGCCCTCACGGCTCGCGACCCGGAACAGGTCCGGGTCCCGGAGCCGCGATCCGGTGGGCAGCACGATCAGCCCCGGTCCAGCCGCGGCCTCGGCACGTCCGAATCAGACGGCGAGGTCCTTGCGGCCCTTGCGGCGACGGCTCGCCAGGATGGCTCGGCCTGCGCGGGTGCGCATGCGCAGTCGGAAGCCGTGCGTCTTCTGACGACGACGGTTGTTCGGCTGGTACGTCCGCTTGCTCACGTCTGGACCTCTCAAAGGGTGTATCGGGAAGGGTCGTCCGGCACGCGACAGCGTCGCGCCCAGTGGTCGGCCGGCACCGCGCAGCCACGCTCCGGAGGCTTCAACCCACCCCGGTCATCGTGGACATGCGGCACCGGTCGACACCAGACGACCGATCTACGGTACGCGGAGCGCCGAGACAGGGTCAAACCCGCGACACCCCCTTCAGGGGACCGCCTCGGGACATTGTCCCGAAACCTGTGGATAGCGGCTTGTCCACCCGTGGACATCGGGTTACTTTCGATCTTCCGGGTTTCCCCGCCGATGGTGGAGCCGCCAGGGCCGGACATCACGTCACCAGCTCCGAAGGAGTTTCAAGAAATCCGGCTGACCTGCAGAAACGTGTTAGGACTGGCGCCTCCGATTGGTCTCGGGGGTGGTCCATGAGTCATCGTGGATCATCGTTCACAGGTTGTGGACAAAGTTGTGGACGCGCTGCAGCGACCACGACCGACCACCAGCAGGCATCCACCACCGGACGAGAGGCACACGTGACCGGGACACCCGACCAGTTCGAGGGCGGCGAGCAGCGCACCGCGACACCCGACGAACGACTCTCCATCGAGTGGCAGCGCCTCGTCAACGACCTGCAGGCCCACCAGCGCGCGTGGCTGCAGTCGAGCAAGCCGGTCACCCTGCACGGGACCACCGCGATCGTGGCGGTCCCCGACGACTTCACCCGCAAGCGGCTGGAGGGCCGGCTGCGGGGCCAGCTCGAGGACGCGCTCAGCGACCGGTTCGGTCACGAGGTCCAGCTCGCCGTCACGGTCGACCCCAGCCTCCAGCACCAGGCCCCGCCTCTCACGGACGGCTTCGACCCGGCCGCCGAGCCAGCTCCGTCGACGCGCGTCGACCCGGCCGCCGTACCTGTCGAACCGGCCGTGGCCGTGTCGTCGGAAGAAATGTCGACAAAGTCACAAAACGACATGTCGTCGATGGCTCCGATCAGCGAGCCGGCACCGCGCTACGAGGCGCCGGAGCCCGCGGCGCCCATGCCCTCGGCGGCGCCCGCCGCCGCCGGCGAGTCCCGGCTCAACCCCAAGTACACGTTCGAGACGTTCGTCATCGGCTCCTCCAACCGCTTCCCCCACGCGGCCGCGGTCGCGGTCTCCGAGGCGCCGGGCCGTTCGTACAACCCGCTCCTCGTCTACGGCGAGTCCGGCCTGGGCAAGACCCACCTGCTGCACGCGATCGGCCACTACGTGCGCACGATCTACGCGGGCAGCAAGGTGCGCTACGTCTCCAGCGAGGAGTTCACCAACGAGTTCATCAACGCGATCCGCGACGACCGGCAGGACCGGTTCAAGCGGAAGTACCGCGACATCGACGTGCTGCTGATCGACGACATCCAGTTCCTGGAGGGCAAGACCCAGACCCAGGAGGAGTTCTTCCACACGTTCAACACGCTGCACAACGCCAACAAGCAGATCGTGCTGACCTCCGACCGGCCGCCCAAGCGGCTGGAGGCGCTGGAGGACCGCCTGCGCAACCGGTTCGAGTGGGGACTCATCACCGACGTCCAGCCGCCGGACCTCGAGACCCGGATCGCGATCCTGCGCAAGAAGGCCGCGATGGACCGCCTGACGGCGCCGTCGGACGTGCTGGAGTTCATCGCCAGCAAGATCCAGACGAACATCCGCGAGCTCGAGGGCGCCCTGATCCGCGTGACGGCGTTCGCGAACCTGAACCGCCAGGAGGTCGACATGACCCTGGCGGAGATCGTGCTGAAGGACCTGATCCCCGAGGGCGGCGAGCCGGAGATCACCGCTCCGCTGATCATCGCCCAGACCGCGGCCTACTTCGGGCTCTCCATCGAGGAGCTCACCGGCCCCAGCCGCGGCCGGCACCTGGTGATGGCGCGACAGATCGCGATGTACCTCTGCCGCGAGCTCACCGGGCTGTCGCTGCCGAAGATCGGCGCCCAGTTCGGCAACCGCGACCACACGACCGTGATGTACGCCGAGCGGAAGATCAACCAGCTCCTCGGCGAGCGCCGCGCTGTCTTCAACCAGGTGAGCGAGCTGACCAACCGGGTGAAGATGCAGGCCCGCCAGGGCTGATCCCCACCTGTGGATAAAACCGTGAAAACGGTGCGAACTACACGGGGAGGATTCGGTGGAGCCGCCGGGTCCGTGCTCCCCAGCACGGCCCGCCTCCACACGAACTTGTCATTCGCCCCGATTTCATCCACACCCGTCATCCACCGGAAAAATCTCGCTGACCAGCGAGAACACTGGATATCCACAGTTTCCACCGGTGCTATGACAACTCCGAGAATTCCTACGACACATCCAACTCGTGAACTTCTCCCGGCCCTCCCCCTGGGGATGAACTACAAGAATCCGGGCGATCCGGGCTCGGCCACGGCACCACAGAGGTCCGAAACAACTCCCGGACCGGGGCCGCGGAACCACAGACTTGGGATTCTCCGCTCACCCGCCCTCGCGCCATCCCATGACAGGCGTGGCAGGATGCACATGCACGACCGACCCATGCAGACCACCCGGACGACGGCCGCCGCAGACCGTCGTCCGCTGCCCTTCCCCTTGAGAGGTACGCAGAAGTGAAGTTCAGAGTCGACCGCGATGTCTTCGCCGACGCCGTCGCCTGGGCTGCTCGCAGCCTCCCCCTCCGCCCCAGCGCGCCGGTGCTCGCCGGGCTGCTGATCACGGCCGGCGACGAGGGCCTCATCCTGTCGACCTTCGACTACGAGACCTCCGCGCGCGCCACCCTGGCCGCCGAGGTGAGCGACGAGGGCAAGGCCTTGGTCAGCGGCCGGCTGCTCGCCGACATCTGCCGCGCCCTGCCCGCCAAGCCCGTCGACGTCTCCCTCGAGGGCGCGCGGGTCACCGTCACCTGCGGCTCCTCGCGCTTCTCCCTGCAGACCATGCCGGTCGAGGACTACCCCTCGATCCCGGACATGCCGGCCGCCTCCGGCGTCGTGAAGAGCGCGGACTTCGCGCACGCCGTCGCGCAGGCGGTGACCGCCGCCGGCCGCGACGACATGCTGCCGGTGCTCACCGGCGTCCGGCTCGAGATCGAGGGCGACACCATCGCGCTCCTGGCCACCGACCGGTTCCGGCTCGCCCAGCGCGAGCTCGGCTGGACCCCCGGTACGCCGGATGCCTCCCTCGCCGCCCTGGTCCCGGCCAAGGTCCTCGCCGACACCGCCAAGGCGCTCACCGCGGGCGAGGAGATCACCATCGCGCTCTCCGCCAGCGGTGCCGGCGACGGCCTCATCGGCTTCGAGGGCACCGGCCCCGGCGGCGTACGGCGCACCACCACCCGTCTCCTGGACGGCGAGTTCCCCAAGGTCCGGAGCCTCTTCCCGAACGAGCGGCTCACCCTGGCCAAGATCGACAAGGCCGAGCTGATCGAGTCCGTCAAGCGCGTCGCGCTCGTCGCCGAGCGCAACACCGCGGTGCAGCTCGCCTTCTCCGACGGCGTGCTCACCCTCGACGCCGGCTCCGGCGACGAGGCGCAGGCCTCGGAGCGGGTCCACGCCGACATCGAGGGCGAGGACCTGGTCACCGGCTTCAACCCTCAGTTCCTGCTCGACGGCCTCGGCGCGATCGACCAGGCCGTGGTCGAGCTGGCCTTCACCCAGGCATCGAAGCCCGTGGTGATCAGCGGTGCCGCCGACGAGGGCGAGCAGGCCGGGACCTTCCGGTACCTGCTGATGCCGCGTCGCCTGCTCAGCTGACGCCGTCCCGACCGCGTCGAGCGCCGCCCACCCGACCTGCACTCAAGGATCCGCACTCACCACACAGGGAGCGACCATGGACATCGGACTCGTCGGCCTCGGCAAGATGGGCGGCAACATGCGCACCCGCCTGCGCAACGCCGGCCACACGGTCGTCGGCTACGACCGGAACCCCGAGATCAGCGACGCCGACAGCCTCGCCGCGATGGTGGAGGCGCTGCCGAAGCCGGCCGTGGTGTGGGTGATGGTGCCCGCCGGGGCGCCCACCGACGCCACGATCGCGGAGCTCAAGGGGCTGCTCTCCGAGGGCGACCTGGTAGTGGACGGCGGCAACTCCAAGTACACCGACGACGCCGCGCACGCAGCGTCGCTCGCCGAGAAGGGCATCGGCTTCGTCGACTGCGGCGTCTCCGGCGGCGTCTGGGGCCTCGAGAACGGCTACGCGCTGATGTACGGCGGCGCCGAGGCCGATGCGGCGAAGGTGATGCCCGCGTTCGAGGCCCTCAAGCCCGCCGACACCCCCGACGGCCTCGTGCACTGCGGCACCACCCCCGGCGCCGGCCACTTCGCCAAGATGGTTCACAACGGCATCGAGTACGCGATGATGCAGGCCTACGCCGAGGGCTGGGAGCTGCTCGAGGCCACCGACATCGTCGACAACGTGCCCGAGATCTTCGCCTCCTGGCGCACGGGCACCGTCGTCCGCTCCTGGCTGCTGGACCTGCTGGTCGACCAGATCCGCGCCGACGAGCACCTGGACAAGATCCGCGGCTACGCCGACGACTCCGGCGAGGGCCGGTGGACCGTCCAGGCCGCGATCGACCACGCCGTCGCGATGCCCACCATCGCGGCCAGCCTGTTCGCGCGCTTCGTCTCCCGCCAGCCCGACTCCCCCGCGATGAAGGCGATCGCCGCGATGCGGAACGGGTTCGGGGGCCACGCCCTTCATTAGGGCGCGAGCGTGTCTTCGCTTCGCTCGACACGCTGCCGCGCTCGCGGTCGAGCATTTCCCGGTGCGAGGTTCGCTGGCGTCTCACCGCGTCTGCACGCGGAGAAGCTAATTCGGTGGTCACCACTCGGGTCGGCGTCGGTGGTCCCAGCTTCAGGCAGGCGCGAGTCGGCACAAACTGACTCGCACGAGGCGCGAGTCGATAGAGAGTTTCTGCCGACTCGCGGATCCCGGTGGTTGAGGTGCGAGCGCAGCGAGCCTCGAAACCACCACCCTCAGGCCGCGACGACCATCCGGGTGAGGGCGAAGCCGAGCCAGGCGGCGGCGAAGGCCCAGGTCAGCGGGTGTCTCGACCAGCGGTCCACGGGTGGGGCGGGCGCGCGTCGTACGCGGGAGACGGCCAGGAGCACCGCGAGCGCGACCACGATGCCGGCCGCGATCGGGCCGAACGGGTGGGCGAGGAACGACTCCCGCCACCAGCCGTGGACCAGGTAGACCCACGACCGGGTCAGGCCGCAGCCCGGGCACGGCAGGCCGGTGAGGCGGCGGAAGGGGCACAGGACCGGGCCGTCCTCGATCGTGGCCGGCGAGGCCAGGCAGGCCACCGCCAGCGCGAGCACCCCGCCGCCGACGAGCACCTCGGCGCTCGTCGGCGACGGGACGCGGACGGTCACCGCAGCGGCCGGCCGTCGGCGTCGGGGACCTTGCGGAGCGTGATCAGGATCGCGTCGACCAGGCTCCAGATGCCGCACCCACCGAGCGTGAGCAGCTTCGCGACGCCGAGCCCGGTGTAGCCGAGGTAGAAGCGGTCGACGCCGAAGCCACCCAGGAACCACGAGAGCAGGACCGTGATCAGCCACTCCTTGTCCGAGAAGAGGCCCGGGACGTCGCGCGCGGCGAAGTACTGCTGGCTCTCCGCGGCGCGGACCGGCGCCTCCGGCTTGAGGGCCCCCGACACCGCCATCTGGGCGAGGGACGGGTAGTCGTAGGGGCCGTACTCCTGGCCGACGACCGAGAGGTAGAACTGGCCGCTCGGGGCGGGCTGCGCGCCGTGGCCTTCGGGGCCGCCGTACGGCGGGTGCGGTGGTTGCGTCATGTCGCGCAGCCTAGGCTGATCCGGACGGACCCCGACTCGGATCGGGGCCGGTTCACCACTGCTTCACGTCACCACCGCGTGACGTCGTCACGAGCCGTCGAGGAGGAGAGCGGTGCACGTCGCCCACCTGACCCTCCACGACTTCCGCTCCTACCCGTCCGTCGACGTCGAGCTCGAGCCCGGGGTGACGGCCTTCGTCGGCCGCAACGGCCAGGGCAAGACGAACCTGGTCGAGGCGATCGACTACCTCTCCCGGCTCTCCTCCCACCGCGTCGCGAGCGACGCGCCGCTGGTCCGTGCCGGCACCGACCAGGCGGTGGTGCGGGCCGCCGTGGTCCGCGACGGGCGCACCGCCGTGCTCGAGGTCGAGCTCAACCCCGGCCGCGCGAACCGCGCCCGCATCAACCGGTCGCCGCTCCCCCGCGCCCGGGAGCTGGTCGGGCTCGTCCGCACCGTCGTCTTCAGTCCCGACGACCTGGCGCTGGTCAAGGGCGACCCCGGCGAGCGGCGTCGCTTCCTCGACGAGCTCCTGGTGCTGCGCGCGCCGCGGTACGCCGGCACCCGGGCCGACTACGACCGGGTGCTCAAGCAGCGCAACACCCTGCTCAAGACGCTCTACAACGCCCGCGGCTCCGCGCGCGACGCCGCGCTCGCCACCCTGGCGGTCTGGGACGACCAGCTGGTCGGGGTCGGCAGCGAGCTGCTCGGCGCGCGGCTGCGCCTCGTCGCGGACCTGGCGCCGTACCTCGGCAAGGCCTACGAGGCCGTGGCGCGCGGCGCCTCCCGCGACGACGCCCGGATCGCGTACGCCGCGACGGTGCTCCCCGACCGCGACCCGGCGGCCGCGGTCCCCGACGCCGAGGAGCTGCGCGCCGCGTTCACCGCCGAGCTCTCCCGGCGCCAGCGCGACGAGATCGACCGCGGCCTGACGCTGGTCGGGCCGCACCGCGACGAGCTGCAGCTCACCCTCGGACCGGGCGACGACGCGCGGCTCCCGGTGAAGGGGTACGCCTCGCACGGCGAGTCGTGGTCGTTCGCCCTCGGACTGCGGCTGGCCTCCTACGACCTGCTCCGCGCCGACGGGGACGACCCGATCCTGATCCTCGACGACGTCTTCGCCGAGCTCGACACGGAGCGCCGCGCGCAGCTGGCCGGCCTCGTCGCCGGCGCCGAGCAGGTGCTGGTCACCGCGGCGGTCCCCGCCGACGTACCCGAGGAGCTGCGCGGGGTCACCTTCCACGTCGCGGACGGGGAGGTGACCCGTGGCTGAGGACCCGACGGAGCCGGTGGGCGACGGCAGCGACGAGGCGCCCGAGGAGCACCAGCCGGACGGACTCGACCTCGCCCGCTCGATGATGCGCGGTGCCGCCGGCTCGACCGGCCCCGCCTCGGCGGCGGCGAAGCGGGGCATCGTGACCGGCGGCCGGTCGCAGGGCGCCCGGAGGCCCGGCCGGCTGCGCCGGGGCGAGACCCAGATGAGCAGCGCCTACCCCGACGGGCGAGACCCGCAGGCGCTCGGCTCGGAGCTGGAGCGGATCATCGGCGACCGCGGCTGGTCGCTCGACCTGCAGGTCCGCGGCGTCTTCGCCCGGTGGGCCGAGATCGTCGGCCCGGAGATCGGCGCCCACTCCACGCCCGAGACGCTCGTCGACGGCGTGCTCAAGGTGCGCACGGACTCCACCGCCTGGGCCACCCAGCTCACGCTGCTCGCCGCCACCGTCGTCCGGCGCCTCAACGAGGAGCTGGGCGACGGCACCGTCACGGTGGTCGAGGTGATCGGCCCGAACGCGCCGAGCTGGAAGCACGGGCGACGCTCGGCACGTGGTTCCCGGGGGCCGCGCGACACCTACGGCTGAGCGGATCCCGGTGACGGTGGCTTCGCGGCTCTGGCGCCGCTGCCGCCGTATCGGGGGTCAAACGGGCCCCTCCGCGTCGCTCCAAACGGCGGTTCTGGGCCTCTCAGGGCCTGTCTGCACCGGTTTGGGACCCCTTCCCAAGGGTGTGAGACGTGTCCATAGGGCCTGTAACGGCTAGAATGCAAGCCAGGCCGGGATCCTGCGCCGCCGGTAGTCACCGGGTGCTCGCCTCGGCCTTCGCCATGTCATCGCATTCCTGAAGAGGTCCGTGTGTCCACTGCCGACCAGCCCACGTCCGCGGCTCCCGAGGAGACTCCCGGTGGGACGGCCACCTCGGTCGAGTACGACGCCTCCGCGATCCAGGTGCTGGAGGGCCTCGAGGCCGTCCGCAAGCGCCCCGGCATGTACATCGGCTCGACGGGTGAGCGCGGCCTGCACCACCTGATCTGGGAGATCGTCGACAACGCGGTGGACGAGTCGCTCGCCGGCTACTGCGACACGATCGAGGTGACCCTCAACGCGGACGGATCGGTCAGCGTCGCCGACAACGGCCGCGGCATCCCGACCGACACGGCGCCCGGCCAGGAGCTGCCCGCCGCGACCCTCGCGCTGACCGTGCTGCACGCCGGCGGCAAGTTCGGCGGCGGCGGCTACAAGGTCTCCGGCGGTCTGCACGGCGTCGGCTCCTCGGTCGTGAACGCGCTCTCGACCAAGCTGCGCCTCGAGGTGAAGAACCGCGGCTACCTGTGGGAGCAGGACTTCTCCCTCGGCGTGCCCGACTACCCGCTGCGCCAGGTCCGTCCCCTCGAGGACGGCGAGCGCACCGGCACCACCGTCTCCTGGTGGGCGTCGCCGGACATCTTCGAGACCACCGACTACACCCTCGAGACCATCTCCACCCGGTTCCGGGAGATGGCCTTCCTCAACAAGGGCCTGCGGATCGAGCTGCGCGACGCCCGACCGAAGGCGGAGGACCTCGCCGACGCCGTGGACGAGGGCGCGATCGACGTCGACGGCGTCGCGGACTCCGCCTCCGAGATCCACGCCACCGACGTCGACGGCCACAAGGCCCTCGAGCAGGTCTTCCAGTACGAGCGGGGCCTGGCCGACTACGTCGACTTCCTCAACCGCAAGAAGACCGTGATCTCCCCGATCATCGCCTTCGAGGCCGAGACCGGCGACGACGAGGCCAACCCGATGAGCCTCGAGCTCGCGATGCAGTGGCAGGCGTCGTCGTACAACGAGTCGGTGCACACCTTCGCCAACACCATCAACACCCCCGAGGGCGGCACCCACGAGGAGGGCTTCCGCGCGGCGCTGACCTCGCTGGTCAACAAGTGGGGCGAGGAGTGGGGCCTGGTCAAGAAGAAGGAGGACCGGCTCACGGGTGACGACATCCGCGAGGGCCTGACCGCCATCATCAGCCTGAAGATCGGCGAGCCGCAGTTCGAGGGCCAGACCAAGGCCAAGCTCGGCAACACCGAGGCCAAGCGCTTCGTCCAGGGCGTCGTCCACGACCACCTCGGCGACTGGATGGAGAAGAACCCCGGCGAGGGCAAGGAGATCATCCGCAAGGCGCAGGCCGCCGCGACGGCCCGCCTCGCCGCGCGCAAGGCCCGCGACCTCGCCCGCAACCGCAAGGGTCTGCTCGGCGGCGGCGGCCTGCCCGGCAAGCTGCGCGACTGCTCCTCCCGCGACCCGGAGGAGTGCGAGGTCTTCATCGTGGAGGGTGACTCCGCGGGCGGCTCGGCGGTGATGGGCCGGGAGAACCGGATCCAGGCGATCCTCCCGATCCGCGGCAAGATCCTCAACGTCGAGAAGGCCCGCATCGACAAGGTGCTGGCCAACCAGGAGGTGCAGGCGATCATCTCCGCCCTCGGCACGGGTGTGCACGAGGAGTTCGACATCGCCAAGCTGCGCTACCACAAGATCGTGCTGATGGCCGACGCCGACGTCGACGGCCACCACATCAACACGCTGCTGCTCACGCTGCTGTTCCGCTTCATGCGACCGCTCATCGACGCCGGCCACGTCTTCCTGGCGCAGCCGCCGCTGTACCGGATCAAGTGGAACAAGCCCCACGCGCACGAGTACGTCTACTCCGACGCGGAGCGCGACGCCGTACTCGCGCACGGGCAGGAGAACGGCAAGAAGCTGCCCAAGGAGGCGCCGATCCAGCGCTACAAGGGTCTCGGTGAGATGAACGCCGACGAGCTCTGGGAGACCACCCTCGACCCCGACCAGCGCGTCCTGCTCCAGGTGACGCTGGAGGACGCCGCCCAGGCCGACGAGATCTTCTCGATCCTGATGGGTGAGGACGTCGAGCAGCGTCGCTCCTTCATCCAGCGCAACGCCAAGGACGTCCGATTCCTCGATATCTGAGTATCTAGCGGATTTCTTAGACATCGATAGAACGCCACAGAGAGAGCAATCGTGACCGAGACCCCCACCGACAACGGTGCCCCCGAGGGCGCTGGCGGCCGGATCCAGCCCGTCGACCTCCAGGAGTCGATGAAGCGCTCCTACATCGACTACGCGATGGCCGTCATCGTCGGCCGCGCGCTGCCCGACGTCCGCGACGGCCTGAAGCCGGTGCACCGGCGCGTGCTCTACGCGATGTACGACGGCGGCTACCGTCCCGACCGCGGCTTCAACAAGTGCGCCCGCGTCGTCGGTGACGTCATGGGTAACTACCACCCGCACGGCGACTCCGCGATCTACGACACCCTGGTCCGCCTCGCGCAGCCCTGGGTGATGCGCAACCCGCTGGTCAACGGCCAGGGCAACTTCGGCTCGCCGGGCAACGACCCGGCCGCGGCCATGCGGTACACCGAGTGCCGGATGGCGCCGCTGGCCATGGAGATGGTCCGGGACATCGACGAGGAAACCGTCGACATGACCCCGAACTACGACGGCAAGACCGAGGAGCCGACGATCCTGCCGTCGCGCTTCCCGAACCTGCTGGTCAACGGTTCGGCCGGCATCGCGGTCGGCATGGCGACCAACATCCCGCCGCACAACCTGCGCGAGGTCGCCGACGGCGCGATCTGGGCGCTCGAGCACCCCGACGCCACCCGCGAGGAGCTCCAGGACGCGCTGATCGAGCGGATCAAGGGCCCCGACTTCCCCAACGGCGCGCTGATCGTGGGCCGCGAGGGCATCGAGCAGGCCTACCGCACCGGCCGCGGCTCGATCACCCAGCGCGCGATCATCGAGGTCGACGAGGACCGGTCGGGCCGCACGGTCCTGGTCATCACCGACCTGCCCTACATGGTCAACCCCGACAACCTGCTGGTGAAGATCGCCGAGCTCGCCGACGCCGGCAAGGTGCAGGGCATCAGCGACGTGCGCAACGAGACCTCCTCGCGCGTGGGCCAGCGGATCGTCGTCGTGCTCAAGCGGGACGCGGTGGCCCGGGTCGTGCTGAACAACCTGCTCAAGCACACCGAGCTGCAGACCAACTTCTCCGCCAACATGCTGGCGCTGGTCGACGGCGTGCCGCGGACCCTGACGATCGACCAGTTCATCAGCAACTGGGTCGACCACCAGGTCGAGGTCATCCGCCGCCGCACCGAGTTCCGGCTGCGGAAGGCCGAGGCCGACGCCCACATCTGGCGCGGACTGGTCAAGGCGCTGGACGCCCTCGACGAGGTCATCGCGCTGATCCGCAGCTCCCCCGAGGTCGACGACGCCCGCCGCGGCCTGATCGAGCTCCTGGAGATCGACGAGATCCAGGCCAACGCGATCCTCGACATGCAGCTGCGCCGCCTGGCCGCACTCGAGCGCCAGAAGATCATCGACCGGCTGGCCGAGCTCGAGCTCGTCATCGCCGACCTCAAGGACATCCTCGCCAACGTGGCGCGGCAGCGTCAGATCGTCATCGACGAGCTCGGCGAGATCGTCGCGAAGTACGGCGACGACCGGCGTACGCAGATCATCGCGGCCGCCGGCGACATGTCGATGGAGGACCTGATCCCCGACGAGGAGCAGGTCGTCTCGATCACCCGCGGCGGCTACGCCAAGCGGACCCGCGCGGACCAGTACCGGACCCAGAAGCGCGGCGGCAAGGGTGTGCGCGGCGCGAGCCTGCGCGGCGACGACGTGGTCGAGCACTTCATCTCGACCACCAGCCACCACTGGCTGCTCTTCTTCACCACGGCCGGCCGCGTGTACCGGACGAAGGTCTACAACCTGCCCGAGGCCTCCCGCGACGCCAAGGGCGGCCACGTCGCCGGCCTGCTGTCGTTCCAGCCCGACGAGTCGATCGCGCAGGTGCTGGCCATCCGCGACTACGAGCAGGCGCCGTACCTGGTGCTGGCCACGCGCAGCGGCCTGGTGAAGAAGACCCGCCTGGCCGACTACAACAGCCCGCGGCAGGCCGGCGTCATCGCGATCAACTTCCGCGAGGACGACGACGAGCTGATCGGCGCCGAGCTGGCCAGCGGCGACGACCACATCCTGCTGGTCTCCCGGAAGGGCCAGGCGATCCGCTTCCCGGCCGACGACAGCCAGCTGCGGCCGATGGGTCGGGCCACCTCGGGTGTGACCGGCATGAAGTTCAAGGACAGCGACGACCTGCTCTCGATGTCGGTCATCCGCGCCGCCGACGTGGCGCACGAGGAGGAGTCCGACAACGTCCAGTACGTCTTCACCATCACCAACGAGGGCTTCGCCAAGCGGACCCGGATCGCGGAGTACCGGGTGCAGTCCCGCGGCGGTCTCGGCATCAAGGCGATGGCGCTCGCCAACGAGGACCGCGGCGTCCTGGTCGGCGCGTTCATCGTCGTCGAGGGCGACGAGATCCTGTCGATCACCGCGACCGGCCAGGTCGTGCGCAGCCCCATCAACACCGACTTCCGGCCGACCGGCCGCTCCACCCAGGGCGTGAAGTTCGTCTCCCCGAAGCGCGGCGACTCCGTGGCCGTCGTGGCCCGCTCCGTCGAGAGCAAGGACGACGACGAGGCGGAGAACGGCGACGAGAACGGCGACGGCGGTGCCGCCCCGGAGGGGTCCGCCGAGGGCGCTACGGCAAAGCCTGAATCGATCGAATCGCCCGTTCAGGGCTCGGATGACACAATCGAGGGGTCCGCGGAGGTGACGTCGGAGCAGTCCGGCGCCCCCGATGGTTCCGCAGAGAGTGAGAGCTGATGACCGAGCGAGTCGAGGACACAGCGATCCGACCCGGCGTCAAGGTCGACGAGGGAAGGGCGAACGGCGCGTCTCCGAACGCGCGCTCCACCCCGGCCGAGACCGAGGAGTCCCCGGCCGGGACCGAGGCGAACGGCACGTCCGCCAAGGCGCCGAAGGGCCCGCCCAAGGACGCACCGAAGGACGCGCCCGCGCCGAAGGAGGCGCCCAAGGACGCACCGGCCAGCAGCCCGGCGTCGCCGCTCCGCCGCCGCGCGGCC
>NZ_JBEGDJ010000010.1:0-112107 GCF_040191335.1 Nocardioides sp. YIM 152588
GCGGCCGGCGCGACCCGGAGCCGCGGGGCCGGCGCCACCAACAGTCCGGCGGCGCCGGCGGCGGCCAGTACCGCGACCACGGCGAGCACCGCGGGCGCCCTCACCCCGCGCTCCCGGTGCCGCCAGGACTTCCGCCCACGCCGTCCGGCCCGCCGTCGAGCAGGCGCAGCAGCTCGTCGGCGCCGGGCCCGGCCGCGGAGGTCCCGTCCGGTGCGAACCGGACCGCAGTGACCGCCCGCGCCCACCCGTCCCGGTCGCGGCGCAGCAGCGCGACCTCCGCCAGCCGACGGCGCCCGGACCGGTCGCGCTCCAGGTGCAGCACCACCCGGACGGCCGCGGCGAGCTGGCTGTGCACGGCCGCGCGGTCCAGCCCGCCGCTCATCGCCAGGGCCTCCACGCGCGCCGGCACGTCCGCGGCGGAGTTGGCGTGCAGCGTGCCGCAGCCACCCTCGTGTCCGGTGTTCAGTGCGGCCAGCAGGTCGACCACCGAGGCGTCGCGGACCTCCCCCACCACGAGCCGGTCCGGCCGCATCCGCAGCGCCTGCCGCACGAGGTCCCGCAGCCCGACGGCGCCGGCCCCCTCCAGGTTCGGCGGCCGGGCCTCCAGCCCCACGACGCCCGGGTGCGCGGGACGCAGCTCTGCGGCGTCCTCGACCACCACGATCCGCTCGCCGGCGGGGATCCCGGCGAGCAGCGCGGCCAGCAGCGTGGTCTTGCCCGATCCGGTGCCGCCGCTGACCAGGAACGCGAGCCGGCGGGCGACCACGGCGCCCACCAGGTCCAGGCCGGCCGCGGTGAGCGCGCCGCGCCCGGCGAGCTCGGCCAGCGTGAAGCCGCCGCGACGCGGCACCCGCAGCGAGAGGGCGGTGCCGGGGCTGGCCAGCGGCGCCAGCACGGCGTGGCACCGGGTGCCGTCGGGCAGCCGTACGTCGGCCCAGGGGGCGGCGTCGTCGAGGCGGCGCCCGCCGGCGGCGACCAGGCGCTGCGCGAGCCGTCGTACCGCCTCCTCGTCGCGGAGCCGCACGTCGGTCTCCTCCAGCCCGCGCCCGCGGTCGACCAGCACGGGTCCGGGCCCGTTGACCAGCACGTCGGTGACGCCCGGCAGGCGCAGCAGCGGCTCCAGGGGCCCCGCCCCCAGCACGTCGCGGCGCAGCGCCTCGTACACGGCCAGCACCGTGGTGTCGCCGACGGGGCGTCCGGCGGCGCGCAGGGCGTCCGCGACCCGGTGGGGCGAGATCGGGCCCGGGGCGTCGGAGAGCCGGCGCCGCACCGCCTCGACGAGGTCGGTCGGCGCCTCTGCCGTGGCGCTCACCCGTGCACCGCCTCGAGGACGGTCGCCGCCGCGCGGGCGAGCGGGCCGCGGGCGTGGCGCAGCGGACCGAGGCCGAGGTCGAGGGCCTCGGCGAGGCCGGGCTGGTCGCGCATCTGGGCCAGCACCGGCAGCTTCACGACGCGGGCCACGTCGCGGGCCGGCAATTCCTCGCCGCGGACCACCAGCCGGGCGCCGGGGTGGTCGGCGAACCGGGCGCGCAGTCGCGCGGTGGAGGCGACCCCGGGCACGGTCGCCGGGGCCAGCAGCACCAGCAGGTCGCAGCGAGCGGCGACCTCGTCGATGAGGGGCCCGGCGGCGCGCGGCAGGTCGACGACCACGGTCCGGTGGCCGCGGCGGGCGGCGGAGAGCGCCTCGCGGACCGCGAACGCCTGGAGGCTCTGCGGCTCGGCGCCCGCGTACCAGGAGAGCACGCCGAGCCGGTCGCGCCGGGGCAGCGCCTCGCGCAGCGCGCGGGCCGAGAGGCGGCCGGTGGTGTGGCACAGGGCGTCCCAGCGGAAGCCCTCGCTGCGCTCGAGTCCGAGGATCCGGTCCAGCCCGGGGCCCTGCGGGTCGCAGTCGATGATGGCGGTCTCGCCCGGTCCGGTCCCGGCGGCGCCGGGCCGCTCGGCGGCGTACCGGGCCGCGTACTGCCCCAGCGCGCACGCCAGCGTGGTGGCGCCGGCGCCGCCCGCCCCGCCGATCACGCCGACCACCCGGCCGCGGCTGCGGTGGCCCTCGGTCAGGTCGGTCAGCAGCTCCACCAGCCAGCCCGCCGAGACCGGCAGCTCGACGACCTGGCGCGCGCCGATCGCGAGCGCGTGCCGGAACGCCTGGTCGGGCACCCGCGCGCGGCCGACGACGTGGACCTCGGGGCGCCCGTCGGGCGCGATCCGGGCGAGGTCGCCGGCGAGGTCGGTGCCGACCAGTACGACGGGGGCGCGCGTCCACAGGGCGAGGGCGTCCTCGACCGCGCGCACCACGGTCGGGGCGACGTCGGCCGCGGCCGCCAGCGGCAGCAGCTCGGCCAGCAGGCTGTCGTCGGCGGTGATCAGGAGCGGCGCGGTCGGGTCGAGCACCGCCGTCGCGTCGGTGGCGGGACCGGGCCGGAGGCGGGCGGCGGCGGTGGGGCGGGCACGGGTGTCGAGGTCGAGGTCCATGGGGATGTTCTCCACCCCGAACGACGGTTTCGGGCCGCGGTGGTCGAGACCTGTGGAGGACCTTTGGCCCGACTCTCGGCTGTGAGCGGGAACCGGCCCACCGCGTGGCTACCATGGCGGCATGCCTCCGGCGGCGGACCGTTCGGCCGCGTTCTTCGACCTCGACAAGACGATCATCGCCAAGTCGAGCGTGCTCGCCTTCAGCAAGCCCTTCCAGGCGGGCGGCCTGATCTCGCGGCGCGCCGTGCTGCGCTCGGCGTACGCGCAGTTCGTCTTCATGGTGGGTGGCGCCGACCACGACCAGGTCGAGCGGATGCGCCAGTTCATGTCGAGCCTGTGCGCCGGCTGGGACGTGGCGACGGTGCGCGAGATCGTCGCCGAGACGCTGCACAACGTCGTCGACCCGATCGTGTACGACGAGGCGGTCGAGCTGATCGCCGAGCACCGCGCCGCGGGGCGCGACGTCGTCATCGTCTCCACCTCCGGCAGCGAGGTCGTCGAGCCGATCGGCGCCCTCCTGGGCGCCAACGAGGTCGTCGCCACCCGGCTGGAGATCGAGGACGGGCGCTACACCGGCGGGATCGAGTACTACGCGTTCGCCGAGGAGAAGGCGACCGCGATCCGCGCGCTGGCGGAGCGGCGCGGGTACGACCTCGAGGCCAGCTACGGCTACAGCGACTCGGTGACCGACGTACCGATGCTCGAGGCCGTCGGGCACCCGCACGCGGTCAACCCGGACAAGGAGCTCCGCAAGGTCGCCGAGGGCAACGAGTGGCCGGTGCTCGACTTCAACAAGCCGGTCGCGCTGCGCAGTCGGGTGCCGCTCCCGCCGCCCAAGCCGACCCTGGCCGCGCTCGCGGTGGGCGGGGTGTTCGCGGTCGGCGCGGCCGTCTGGGCAGGCGTGCGCCGCAACCGCTCACTCGGCGCCTGACCTGCGCAAACGCGAGAAACGGGGGCCGTCGTGACGGCCGCCCGCAACCACTAAGACTCCGCTGCGGCGGCCGAAAAGACAAGTCTTGAAGGTGGCGGCCGGTCGGCGTAGAAAGGACGGGGAGAACTACAGAACAACACGCGGACACCGGTACCCACGCGGCGATCCACCCTTCTGAATTGGGCGCTGACCTTGCGGGAACCTCCCCGGGTAGCAATTGATGATGCACGCCTGGTAGCCGGCCGCTCCGCGTGTAGCGGTGGCATCCGAGCGGCACACGATCCTCGGGTGCCACCTGCATGTCCGGGTGGTTGCGCGGCGCCGGGCGGCTCGGTCGTGTACCTCACACGCCTCAGCCGTCCCACTTGACAGGGAGTTCAGTCGCTTGACGGCCATTGCAACGCCTGTCAAGCGCGGGAATCACCGGTCGACCGGTGATTCCGCCCCCTCACCGATTCCGCACCCTCACTCAGCCGCCCGCCGCAACGGACTCGCCTCGGCAGCCGCACTGAACGCCTCGGCGGCGTACAGCAGCCAGGCGTGCCGGCCCGCCTGCGACCCGCTCGCCCAGCCCCGCAGGTTCGACTCGTACTCGGCCCGCAGCGCCAGGTGGCCCGCCTCGGGGACCACCAGCGACTTCTCGTCGACCCCGCGGGCCGCCAGCAGCAGCCGCTCGGCGGCGCGGGCGACGATGCCGTTGTGGGAGCCGAAGGGCGCGGACGTGGCCAGGTCGGCGTGGACGATCGCGGCCACGGCCAGCGCGGGGGCGTCGGTGCGGGCGGTGACCAGGGCCGCCAGCGCCCGCAGCGTGGTCGCCGCCTCGGCGTCGCGGGGTCGGCCCAGCAGGTCGGCGGGCAGCGAGCCCTGGGCGGCCACCGCGTGCAGCCGGGCCAGCGCCTGGAGCGGCTGGGTGCGGATCACCGGCATCAGGGCGAGCAGCTCGGTGGAGACGCGGACCGCGTCGCGCGCGATCTCGTCCGCGGTCCCGTCCCGGACCTCGGCCAGCGAGGAGGCCGACCCCTCCAGCACCGCCGAGGCGTGGGCGCCGCGCAGCAGCGACTCCGCCGTCGTCTCCGGGGAGGTACGCCGCAGGCCCCGGTCGCGCAGCACCACGTCGATGCCGTCGCGGGCCGAGGCGAAGGCCGAGGGGACCCCCTCGAGCGAGAGCAGCCAGGCCAACGGGTCCGCGTTCACGGCCCCGACCCTACGACCGGGCCGCCGAGGGCACGAACGCGGACCGCGCGAACACGGCCCGCGCGCTACCCGGCAACCGCCCGGGGAGCGACTACGGTGGTTCCTACGATGTCCGACGCACCGCACGAGCCCGCCCCGCACGCCGACGCTGCCGACGCCCCCGACCCGGCCCGGTCCTTCGGTGGGGTCGTGGATGCCTACGAGCGGGCGCGCCCGGGCTACCCGGTGGACGCGGTGCGGTGGCTGACCGGCGACGAGCCGCTGACGATCCTCGAGCTCGGCGCCGGCACCGGCAAGCTCACCCAGGCGCTGGTCGACCTCGGCCACGACGTGCACGCCACCGACCCGGACCCGGCGATGCTGGACCGGCTGGCCCGCAGCGTCTCGGTGACCCGGCTCTCGCAGACCTCGGCGGAGGAGATCCCGGCCGCGGACGCCACCTACGACCTGGTGATCGCGGCGCAGGCCTACCACTGGTTCGACAAGGAGAAGGCCCTCCCGGAGATCGCCCGGGTGCTCAAGCGCGGCGGCCAGCTGGCGCTGGTCTGGAACGTCCGCGACGAGCGGATCCCGTGGGTGAAGCGCCTCGGCCGGCTGATCGGCCGCCAGGACGTCACCGGCTCCGGCCCCGACCAGGCGCTGGAGGACTCGCCGTACTTCGGCCCCGTCGAGGAGGCGACCTTCAAGCACTGGCAGGTCGTGGACCGGGTCAGCATCCAGGACCTGGTCCTCTCCCGCTCCAACGTCGCCGTGCTGCCCGCCGCGGAGCGGGACGCGCTGGTCGCCGAGGTGGTCGCGTTCTACGACGACTTCGGCCGGGGCATGGACGGGATGCAGCTGCCGTACCTGACCCGGTGCTACCGCGCCGTCGTCGGCATCCGGCCGCGGACGGCGAAGCCGGAGCCGGAGCTGACGCAGCCCCTCACGGGCCCCGCGGCCGAGCACGACGAGGGGTACGACGAGCGCGACGCGACCGCGGAGCGGTCCGCGGTCGAGGACACCGGGAGCCACGCGGCCACGCAGATCCCGGGGATCACCGAGCCGCCCACGGACGACGACTCCGGCATGCTCCTGATCGACTTCCGCTGAGCGCGGGCGGACGCCGGTGCGGTTCTGGGGTCGCAGGCGCGGCCACCTCGGCTCGGAGGCCGAACGCGCCGCGTTCCGGGCGCTGCACCAGGCCTCGCTCGCCTCGCCGGCGCTGCGCGCGGGGCTGACCGTCGACAGCGCGGAGCGCTCGATCAAGCACCTGCGCGCCCTGCTCGGTACGCCGGCGCTGGCCCTGACCGACACCGCCGGCGTTCTGGCGTGGGACGGCCAGGGCGCCTCGCGCCACAGCGCGCACGCCGCGGCGGCCGCGGTGACCGCCGCCGAGCGCGGCACCACCCGCACGCTGGACCGGACGCAGGTCGGCTGCGACCAGCCGGGCTGCCCGCTGCGCGCGGCGGTGGTCAGCCCGCTCGTGGTCGAGGACCGGGTGCTGGGCACCGTCCAGGCGTTCGCGCCGAGCACGTCGGCGGGCCTGCTGCGCGCCACCGAGGAGGTGGCGCAGTGGGTCTCGGGCCAGCTGGAGCTGGCCGAGCTCGACGCGCACCGGAACCGGATGATCGAGGCCGAGGTGCGCGCGCTGCGGGCGCAGATCAGCCCCCACTTCATCTACAACTCCCTCGGCGCGATCGCCAGCTTCGTGCGCACCGACCCGGACCGGGCCCGGGACCTGCTGCTGGAGTTCGCCGACTTCACCCGCTACTCCTTCCGCCGGCACGGCGAGTACACGACGCTGGCCGAGGAGCTGCGGTCGATCGAGCGCTACCTGCTGCTCGAGCAGGCCCGGTTCGGCGACCGCCTCGAGGTCACCCTCAACATCGCGCCGGAGGTGCTCACCGTGGTGGTGCCGTTCCTCTGCATCCAGCCGCTGGTGGAGAACGCCGTCCGGCACGGCCTGGAGCGCGCCGAGGGGGTGGGCCACCTGCGGATCGTGGCCCACGACCGCGGCCCGGAGGCGGTGCTGGAGGTGGAGGACGACGGCGCCGGCGAGGACCCGGAGAAGGTACGACGCGCGCTGGCCGGCGACGCCACGCTGGACTCGGTCGGGCTGGGCAACGTGGACGCTCGGCTGCGGGCGACCTTCGGTGACGAGTACGGTCTGGTCGTCGAGACGGCGCCGGGCGCCGGCACCAAGGTGATCGTGCGGGTGCCGAAGTTCGCGCCCGGGGTCAGCGTGGGAGGTGCGCGGTGAGCGAGCCGAGCCTGAGCACGTCGGCCGTGGGCGCGGGCGGCCCGCGTCTGCGGGTCCTGGTCGTCGACGACGAGCGCCCCGCGCTGGACGAGCTGACCTACCTGCTGGAGAACGACCCGCGGGTGGCCGCGGTGGCCGGCTTCGGCTCGGCCACCGAGGGCCTGCGCTACCTGCGCGAGAGCGAGGTGGACTGCGTCTTCCTCGACATCCAGATGCCGGGGCTGTCGGGCCTGGAGCTGGCCGAGGTGCTGGGCCGGTTCAAGCAGCCGCCGCCGGTGGTCTTCGTGACCGCCCACGAGCAGCACGCGGTGGAGGCGTTCGACCTGCACGCGATCGACTACGTGCTCAAGCCGGTGCGTCCCGAGCGGCTGGCCGAGGCGGTCCGCCGGGTGCTGTCGGGCCGGGAGCGGCGACCCGCGCCGGAGGACACCCAGATCGCGGTGGAGCGGGGCGGGGTGACCCGGTTCGTGGAGCGCGGCGACATCACCCACGTCGAGGCGCAGGGCGACTACGCACGGCTGCACACCCGCGCCGGCGAGAGCCACCTGGTCCGCGTGCCCCTCTCCACGCTGGAGGAGGAGTGGGCGGCCGCCGGGTTCCTGCGGATCCACCGCTCGCTGCTGGTGGCGCTCGCGCACGTGGACGAGGTCCGCCAGGAGGCGGGCCGGTGCACGGTGCTGGTCGCCGGCGCCGAGCTGCCGGTGAGCCGGCGCCACACCCGCGCGCTGCGCGACGTCCTGGTCCGCCGGGCTGCGGGCGGGGCGTGAGCGAGGACCGCGCGCGGACACCCCCGCGGACCCCACCGGCACGGGTTCGCGTGACGGGGCCGCCCCGGCACGTCGTGGCACGCCCCCGCACGCGGCTGGGCGAGGTCCACGACCAGACGCCGCTGGGCGACCTCTACCTGCGCTCGCTGCTGCGGGAGCAGTTCGGCCTCGCCGCCCGCACGCTCGCGGCCGTCGCGCTGGCGCTGGGCACCCTGCCGCTGCTGTTCCTGCTGGCGCCCGACCTCGCCGAGCGGGAGATCGCCGGGATCGGGCTCGCCTGGATCCTGCTCGGCGGCGTCGCCTACCCGTTCCTGCTCCTGCTCGGCTGGCGGTACGTGCGCCGGGTGGAGCGCAACGAGCGGGTCTTCGTCGACCTGGTGCTCTCGGGGCGCGGCGAGCGCCAGGACCCGGAGGACGAGGGGTGAGCGGCGCCCAGGTGTCGGCCCTGGCGGTCGTCCTGGTCTCCCTGGTGACGCTCGGGATCGGCACCTGGGGGCTCCGCTTCTCCCGCACCACCAGCGACTTCTTCGTCGCCTCCCGGACGGTGCGCCCCCGGCTCAACGCCTCCGCGATCGGCGGGGAGTACCTCTCGGCCGCCTCGTTCCTCGGCATCGCCGGGCTGCTGCTGGTCGGCGGCGCGGAGATGCTCTGGTACCCGGTCGGCTGGACCGCCGGCTACCTGGTGCTGCTGGTCCTGGTCGCGGCACCGCTGCGCCGCTCCGGCGCCTACACGCTGCCCGACTTCGCCGAGGTCCGCCTCGGCTCCCGCGGCGTCCGAGCGGCGTGCTCGCTGCTGGTGGTCGCGGTCGGCTGGCTCTACCTGCTGCCGCAGTTCGAGGGCGCCGGCCTCACCCTGGCCGCCGCGATCGGCGCGCCCCAGTGGGTGGGGCCGCTGGTGGTCGGCGCGGTGGTGCTGGCCAACGTCTCCTCCGGCGGGATGCGGTCGATCACCTTCGTCCAGGCCTTCCAGTACTGGCTGAAGCTGACCGCGATCCTGCTCCCCGCGGTGGTGCTGGTGATCGTCTGGTGGGGCGACGGCCACCCGAGCCCGGGCACGGCGGTCCCCGGCGGCTGGTCGTCGCCGGTCGCCGACGGCGGCGGGATCGGCCTCTACACGACGTACTCCCTCATCATGGCCCTGTTCCTCGGCACGATGGGGCTGCCGCACGTGGTGGTCCGCTTCTACACCAACCCCGACGGCCGCGCGGCCCGGCGGACCACGGTCGTGGTGCTCGCGCTGCTCGGCCTCTTCTACCTCTGGCCCCCGGTGTACGCCGGCCTGGGTCGCGTCTACGGCGACCGGCTCGTGGCGGAGGGCCGGTCGAACGTCCTGGTGCTGGAGCTGCCGCGGGTGATGATGGACGGCCTGCCGGGCGAGCTGCTGACCGCGCTGGTCACCGCGGGCGCGTTCGCCGCGTTCCTGTCCACCTCCTCGGGGCTCGCGATCGCGGTGTCGGGAGTGATCACCCAGGACGTCACCGGTCGCCTGGTCGGCGAGCGGCGGCGCGGCGGGGTGACGGCGTTCCGGCTGGCCGCGGTGGTGGCGGTCGCGGTGCCGCTGCTGGCGGCGCTGGCGCTGGAGAACGTCGGCATCGCCCGGTCGGTCGGGCTGGCCTTCGCGGTGGCGGCCTCGACGTTCTGCCCGCTGCTGGTGCTCGGCATCTGGTGGCGCGGCCTGACCACCCCCGGCGCGCTGGCCGGGTTGGCGGCGGGCGGCGCGGGCGCGGGCGGGGCGGCGGTGCTCGCGATCGCCGGCGTCGAGGGCAGCGGGTGGAGCGGCGCGCTCCTGGACCAGCCGGCGGCGTGGAGCGTGCCGCTGGCCTTCGCGACGATGGCGGTGGTCTCCCGGCTGACGGCGGACCGGGCGCCGGCGCACGCGCGCCGCTTCCTGGTCCGGCTGCACACCCCGGAGTCGCTGGAGCTCGACCTCTCCTGAGCCGCCGGTGGTCGAGGTGCGAGGCGCCCGGTGGTCGAGGTGCGATGCGCCCGGTGGTCGAGGTGCGAGGCGCCCGGTGGTCGAGGTGCGATGCGCCCGGTGGTCGAGGTGCGAGGCGCCCGGTGGTCGAGGTGCGAGGCGCCCGGTGGTCGAGGTGCGAGGCGCCCGGTGGTCGAGGTGCGAGGCGCCCGGTGGTTGAGGTGCGAGCGAAGCGAGCCTCGAAACCACCACCGCTGTCAGAGCTGGTGGTTTCGAGGCTCGGCGCTGGGGCGCCTCGCACCTCAACCACCGAGGTCAAACTGACAGGATGCCCTGTCAGAATGTGAGACCCCGGGCGGAAACCAAGCAACTGCTCGGCCGACGTGACTACGCTCACGCGGGACCAGCGCCGCTCATGGGGGCGGCGCGGGCTCTGTGAGGGGACGACATGGGGGTCTTCACCAGACGGGCCGCGCTGGCGGCCGGCGGCGCCGTGGGCGCCGCGTGGATGCTGAACGCGGCCGACGCCGCGCCCGCGCGCGGCCGGATCCGGTCGCCGCTGCTCTACTACTCTCCCGAGGCGGAGCCGTTCCGCGACCGGATGCCGGTGCCGCCGCTGATCGACAGCACCGACGTCACGCTGGCCGCGCGCACCACCAGCCACCGGTTCCACGCCGACTGGGACGAGTCGCCGGCGTTCGGCTACGGCGACCAGACCTACCTCGGTCCCACGCTCGTCAGCCACCGTGGCCAGCCGTGGCGGCTGCGGACCCGGAACCGGCTCGGGGAGCACCCGTTCGCCGCCGACGTCGACCACTCCCTGCACGGGGTGAGCGCCGACTTCGGCACCCGGCCGCGCACCACCACGCACCTGCACGGCGGGGTCACCCCGCCGCGCCACGACGGCCACCCGCTGGACTTCGCGGCGCCCGGGGAGGACCTCGCCTACCGGTACCCGACCCGGCAGGAGGCGACCCACCTCTGGTACCACGACCACTCCCTCGGCACCACGCGCCTCAACGTGTACGCCGGCCTGGCGGGGATGAACCTGGTCCGCGACCGCTTCGACACCGGCCGCGCCGACAACCCGCTCGGGCTGCCGGCCGGCGACTTCGAGATCCCGCTGATCCTGCAGGAGAAGACCTTCAGGGACGGCGGCGTGCAGAGCATGCGCTCCACGCCCGTGGTCCCCGAGGGCTCGTGGGAGGGCGGCGCCGTCGGCGACGTGGGGCTGGTCAACGGGAAGGTCTGGCCCGAGCTGCCGGTGGCCCGCGGCCTCTACCGGTTCCGCGTCATCAACGCCGCCTCGCTCAGCGTCTGGCGGCTCTTCTTCTCCGACTCGATGCGGTTCTGGGTGATCGGGAACGACGGCGGGCTGCTGGACGCACCGGTCCGGACCCGCAGCCTCACGCTGGGCCCGGCCGAGCGGGTGGACCTGCTCGTCGACTTCTCCGCGCTGGCCCCGGGCGAGACCGTCGAGCTGCGCAACGACCTGGCGCCGCCGCTCCAGGCGCAGGCCATCGGGTCGGTGGCGATGCCGCTGTTCTGCCGGTTCCGGGCCACCGCCGGCCGCGGCTTCCGCGGTCCGGTGCCCACCCGGCTGCGCGGGGGCGCCGGCCTCCCGCGGCGGCTGCCCCGCGTGGAGCGCCCCCGCCGTACCCGCACCCTGACGATCATCCAGGACGTCGAGGCGCGGCTGCCTCCCGCGCTGATGAGCCTCAACAACCTGGGCTTCACGACCTCGGACGTCGAGAAGCCGGTGGAGGGCTCCACCGAGGTCTGGGACCTGGTCAACGTCACCCTGGACCCGCACAACATCCACCTGCACCTGATCCACTTCCGGGTGCTCGAGCGCCAGCCGCTCGACCTCTCCCGCTACCTGACCGCGCACCCCAAGCCGCCGAACGGCACGCGCTGGACGCCCCGGGCCGGGCGGTTCACCGACGGGCCGGCGGTGCCGCGGGCGGCGTGGGAGTCCGGGCCCAAGGACACCGTCCGCGCCGACGGCCTGTCGATCACCCGGATCCTGGTGCGCTGGCCGACCGCCGAGGAGCTCGGTTTCCAGCCGGACCGCCCCTACCTCCCCCAGACCCCGACCGCCCGGGCGGAGCTCGCCGCCGCGATGACCGGCGAGACGACCGGCGAGACGGATGGCGGGCACGGCGACGGTGCCGCGCACGCGATGGAGCCCGGCGGCGCCGCCACCCGCGGCGGCAAGGTCCGCGGGTACCTGTGGCACTGCCACATGATCGATCACGAGGACCACGACATGATGCTGCCGCTGCGGGTGGTGCGCCCGCGATGACCGCCACCGAACCCCTGACCGCGGTGCCCGGCGGCCCCGCCGCCGGTGCCTGCCCGACCCGGTTCAAGTACTGGGAGCGCAAGGACCTGCCCCACTGGCAGCGCCGCCGCCGCGCCTTCCGGCGGCTGACCGGCCACGACCTGTTCCCCACCGACGAGCAGGCCCGGATGCTGTGCGAGGACCAGTTCGCCGGCGACCCCGTCGCGGAGCGGTTCGTCGCCGACGTCTTCTTCGGCGAGATCGGCCACCGCCGCGGCCGGCAGCTGCTCGACCGGGCGCTGGACCACGGCGTCGACGCCGTGCCCGAGGCGCCGGAGTCGATGCGGGCGCTCTTCGCCGAGCTGGAGACCGTGCCGGACTGGGTCGACCGCGACCTGGTCGAGGCGGGCGCCGCGGTCTGGCGCCGCTGGGGCACGATGCTGTTCAGCGTCGCCGGCGCGATCACGCTGGAGATCTACACCGAGGGCGCCGTCGCGATGCCGCTCTCGCTGGCCGGCGGGTACGCCGGGGACAACGCGCTGCGGCGCTTCCTGGAGACCTCGAAGTTCTGGATCGACGTCTCCGAGCCGGGCCAGCTGTTCGAGCCCCGGTCGCAGGCGCGCAAGACCGCGATGCAGGTGCGGGTCATGCACGTGGCGGTCCGCAAGCGGGTCGGCGACCACCCCGAGTGGGACCACGACGCGTGGGGGCTGCCGATCAGCCAGACCTACGAGCAGATGACGCAGATCGGCGGCGCGGTGGCGCCCGCGCTGATGCTCTGGCTGGCCGGCGTGCAGACGACGCCCAAGGAGATGCGGGCGCTGATCCACTTCAACCGCTACATGGGCCACCTGCTCGGGGTGAAGCCGCGGTGGGCGCCGACCACGATCGTCGAGCAGCTCCAGGTGCTGGCGATGAGCACCGCCGCGCGCAGCTACGACTCCGGCCCGGCCGGCAAGGAGCTGATCGAGTCCTTCCCGGCGGCGTTCGCGCCGCGGGAGGGCCAGCGCGGGCTGAAGCGCCTGCGGGCGGCGTACAACCACCGGATCTACTCCGCCTACTGCGCGCTGTGGATGGCGCCGTCGACCCGGCGCCTGTACGACATGCCGCCGGCGTTCCCGTGGATCCTCATCATCGCCGCCCGCTGGCCGCTGATGACCGCCGTCGAGCTGGTCCGCCGCGTCCCCGGCCTCGGCGGCGTGCACGCCGCGGCGATGGATCGGCACCGGCGCGGCTGGCACGCCGCTCAGATGGACGGCCGCGAGGCCGAATTCGACGCCAGCAGCGCACTGCGGCGCTGACCACTCCCTCCGCTCCCGAGGAGACCCATGAGCATCGAGATCGTCGACGGCTGGAACGGCCCCGGCGCCAAGGACGGCAAGGCCACGCTGGTCCGCCCCGCGGACAACGCGCTGCACCCGTCCGAGGACCGCTGGGCGTTCGAGCACTGGTACTTCGACGCCCGCCTGGAGTCCGGCCACACCGTGGTCGCCTTCCTGCAGAAGCGCCGGCCCGAGGAGCCGCCGGGCAGCAGGCCCGTGGTGGAGGTCGTGGTCTACTTCCCCGACGGCACCCGCCGGCAGGTGATCCGGCACTACCCGCACATGGCGTTCGAGGCCGCCACCGACCGGTGCCGGGCCCGGGTCGCGCACAACACCGCCGAGCTGGTCTCGCCGGCGGCGGACGTCGACCGGCCGGGCGCGCTGCCGGTGCACCGGCTGCG
Source organism: Nocardioides sp. YIM 152588 (assembly GCF_040191335.1). NCBI lineage: Bacteria > Bacillati > Actinomycetota > Actinomycetes > Propionibacteriales > Nocardioidaceae > Nocardioides > Nocardioides sp. YIM 152588. The sequence continues at coordinate 13,523 of NZ_JBEGDJ010000010.1, forward strand.
GGTGAACGAGGGCGGCGTCGAGCTGGACCTCACGTTCACCGCGACCGTGCCGTCGTGGATGCCCGGCCAGGGCTGGACCCGGTACGGCGATCGCGACTTCTTCGGCTGGGTGGTCCCCGCGCCGCGGGCCACCGTCACCGGGGCGGTGACGATCGACGGCTGGCGGGTCGAGGCCCGCGGCACCGGCTACCACGACCACAACTGGGGCGTCGGCAACATGCCCCGGATCATCGAGCGGTGGCACTGGGGCCGCCTCTACACCGACGACCTCTCCCTGATCTACGCGACCGTGCGCACCCAGCGCCGGTTCGACCACCACGAGTCCCGCCCGCTGATGCTCGCCGTCGGCGACCGGGTCGTGCTCAGCACCGGCGAGGTCGCCCTGACCGAGGGACCGACGGCGTACGACGCCGACGCCCGCCGCGAGTACCCGACCTGGCTGCGGCTGGAGAGCGAGGCCAGCGGGGACGGCGTCACCGACGCGCGGGTCGACCTGCGCCTCGACGTACGGGAGGTGATCCACGGGCACGACCTGCTCGACGACGTCCCCGTCGTGGGGACGCGGGTCGGCGGCGCGCTGCTGAAGCCCCTGATCCACCGGCTGGTCGGACACCCCGGCTACTTCCGGTTCCTCTCGGACTTCGAGCTGCGGGTGACCATGAACGGGACGACCAGGGTGGAGACCGGCTCGACGTTGCACGAGCTGGTGGCGCTGGCGTGAGGACGTCGGAATCACCGGTCGACCGGTGATTCGGTCGCTTGACAGGCATTGCAACGCCCGTCAAGCGACCGAAGTGCCTGTCCGCTGTGACGCACGGGGCGGACGAGACCGGCGCGGCTTCGCCCCCGACCCACTCAGACGCGCGGGTCGACCAGGATCTTCGCGTGCCGCTCGGGGTCGGCGAGGTCGGCGAACGCCCCGGCCACGCCGTCGAGCCCGACGGTGCCGGTGACGAACGGGGAGACGTCGACCTTGCCCGAGGCGATCCAGCGCAGCGTCTGGTGGAACTCGCTGGGGTCGTAGGCGAAGGCGAACCGCAGCTCGATCTCCTTGTTGATCGCTATCGACGGGCGGAAGCTGTCCGCGCCCATGCAGACGCCGACCACGACCACGCGGCTGAGCAGCGGGGTCGAGGAGATGATGTGCTCGATCACGCCGGGCATCCCCACGCACTCGAAGACCACCGGGCCGCGCGGCGAGGCGCCGGCCTTCTCCGCCGCCCGGATCACGTGCCACCAGGGCAGCAGCGGGACCCGGCGCAGCTTCTCCAGCGCCTCCAGCCCGGTCTCCATCAGGGCGGCCGGGTCGGTCAGGTAGCGCGACTCCGCGAAGCCCGACCACGGTGACTCGGTGGCCGGGTCGACCACCACGTCCGCCCCGCACCGCTCGGCCAGCGCGCGGCGGCCCGGCGAGTAGTCGCTGGCGACGACGTGCCGCACGCCGCTGGCCTTGAGCATCGCGATCACCGCCAGCCCGATCGGCCCGCAGCCGATCACCACCGCGGTGTCCCGCGCCCCGACCTCGCCCTTCCGTACGGCGTGCAGCGCCACCGCCAGCGGCTCGGTCAGCGCCGCGGCGTCGGCGTCGAGCCCGTCCGGCACCGGCATCGTCATCGCCTCGGTGACCAGCACCCGCTCGGCGTACCCGCCGGGCGCCTTCTCGCTGAGCCCGGTGAGCTGGACGCCGTCCGACGCGGTCGCCAGCACCGGCAGCGAGACGACGCGGGCGCCGACCGGCCACGGCCTGCGCGAGCCGGGACCGTAGTCCAGCACGGTGCCGACGAACTCGTGCCCCATCACGACCCGCTGGTCGGAGCGCATGAAGTCGTCGTACCCGAGCTCGGCGACGTCCGCGGCGGTCTCGTCGCAGGAGGTGCGGGCGTGCAGGTCTGAGCCGCAGATGCCGCAGCGCTCGACCTCGACCAGGACCTGGCCCCGCTCCGGACCCCGGTCCGGGACGTCCTCGACGGTGAGCTCGGCCCGGTGACACACGACGGCGCGCATGCCTCGGACTCTAGGCATGCCGAGCCGGCAGGAACTGACGAACCGAGTGCCGAGTCGGCAGAAAGTTTCTGCCGACTCGCGCGAAAACGGCCGAGCCGGCAGGAGCTCCGTGGAGCAACTGCCGGCTCGGCCGTGCGCAAGTGCCGGTTCGACGGGGCCTGAGCCCCTGTTCGGTGGGGCCTGAGCCCCGGTTCGGCGGATCAGGCCTTGTTGAGGTCGTCCTCGACGCGGCGGTGGGCCTCCCAGATCGCCTCGGGCAGGCCGTCGAACTGGGCCAGGTGCTTCTCGCGGTGACCCATCTCCTGCTGCCAGCGCTCGACGTCGATGGTGAGCACCGTGTCGAGGTCGGCCAGGGCCTGCTCGTCCAGGCCCTCGAGGTTGAGCTCCTCGCGGGCCGGGATGACGCCGACGGGGGTCTCCACGCCGGTGACCTCGCCGTTCTTGTACTGCATCAGCCAGACCAGCGGGCGCAGGTTCTCGCGGTAGCCAGGCCACAGGAAGCGGCCGTCGTCGCCGCGCTGGAACCAGTTGACGTGGGCGAAGATCGGCTTGGTCGTGGCCCGGCCGATCACCTCCAGCCAGTGGGCGGCGTAGTCGGCCTCGGAGTAGGACATGAACGGCCGCATCGACATGGGGTCGTAACGGAGCACGCCCTCGAGGCCGTCGGCGGCCGCGGTCGCCTCCGCACCCAGGGTGAGGCCGTCGTACACGCCCTCGGCGACGTCGTTGATCGCGCGCACCAGCGGCTCGCGGTCGCGGGTGCGGCCACCGAAGATGATGCCGTGGATCTCGACGCCGGCCGGGTCCTCGAAGTCGTCGGCGACGTTCGGGACGTTGGCCAGGGTGGTGGTGAACCGGCTGTTCGGGTGGGCCCAGGGGGCGTCCACCTCGTCGCCGGTCCGGTCGGCGATGACGTCGCCCTTCCAGTCGGTCCAGCCGTCGAGGTCGGTCGGCTTGTCGCCGCGACCCTCCCACCAGACATCCTGGGTCTTGGTGTTGTAGGCGACGTTGGTGAAGATCGCGCCGGTGCCCGGGACGATCGAGTCGATCGCGGTCGGGTTGGTCTTCTCGTTGGTGTCCTTGGCGACACCGAAGACGCCGTACTCCGGGTTCATCCCGTAGAGCTTGCCGTCCTCGCCGACCCACAGCCACGCGATGTCGTCGCCGTAGAACTCGACGTAGTACCGGTCGCCGAGCGCGTCGGGGGCCAGCGTCATCGCGAGGTTGGTCTTGCCCGAGGCGCTCGGGAAGCCGCCGCAGATGTTGTACTTCGCGCCGGTCTCCTTGTCGGTGATGCCGAGCAGCATGAACTGCTCCACCAGGAAGCCGTTCTTCCAGCCGTCGTAGGCACCCTGGCGCAGACCGTGGGCGATCTTGCCGAGTAGCGCGTTGCCGCCGTAGGAGGAGCCGAAGTGCAGGATCGTGCGCTCGTCGGCGACGGTCACGAAGTAGCGCTTGTCGTCCGGGGTGCCCTGGCCGAGGTTCTCCAGGTCGCCGGTGACGTGCACGGCGCGGACGAACGAGTCGCCCAGGTCGTTGATGAACTCCACGCCGACCCGCGCCATGCGGATCATCTGGAGCACGACGTTGCGGTTGTCGGTCAGCTCGACACCGGCCGCGAACTTCTCCATCGGCGAGCCCTGCGGCGCCATCAGGTAGGGGATCACGTACATCGTCTTGCCCTCGGAGGCGCCGGTCATCAGCTCGACGAGCTTCGGCTTCATCTCCGCGGCGGGCTTCCAGTTGTTGTAGATGCCCTTGTCCGCCTCGTCGCTGGTCGCGACGATCGTGCGCTCCTCAGCGCGCGCCGTGTCCTTGTAGAAGGACCGCGAGTAGTAGCGACCCTCACCGGCCGGCAGCAGCTCGCCGTCGTCCAGGGCCTCCGCGATGAGGCGAGCGTCGTCGGCGGCCGATACGACCTCGACCCGCGCCGCTCCGGTCACCCCCGCCCAGTGCGCCACGTATTCCCGGACACTGGGGTTCGTCAGCCCCGACTCGTCCAGAACCCGCTCCAGATCCACCATGCCTGTCAGCCTTTCGATCAGTTCGGAGGTGGGGGCAAACTACCTCACGCCGGAGGTGTCGGCCGCCCGCGCCAGCACTCACGTCTGCACGTCGGACGCCGTCGTCCAGGGGGTTCACCATGGCACCCCCCGCGCGGCGTTGGCACATCCCCAGGGAACCGAAATGGGCCTATGTGACCCATGCCACAGTTGGATCGATCAAGTGCTCGGGAGTTCGGTTTTCGAGGTGCAAAACCCCCGTTCCCAAGGCACCGAACTCCCAGGTCAGAGGCCGTCCCACTCTCCGGACGCACGACCGCCCGGGGCCAGAACGGCCCCGGGCGGTCGGTGAGGGAAATGACTGCGAACAGTCGACGAACGGTCGGCGAACCGGCGTCCGCCGGCCCTCGGATCACTCCCCGATGTAGCTCATCACGTGCTTGATCCGGGTGTAGTCCTCCATGCCGTAGAGGGAGAGGTCCTTGCCGTAGCCGGAGTGCTTGAAGCCGCCGTGCGGCATCTCCGCGACGATCGGGATGTGGGTGTTGATCCACACCGCACCGAAGTTCAGGCGCTTGGACATCCGCATCGCCCGGCCGTGGTCCTTGGTCCACACGCTGGACGAGAGGCCGTACTTGACGTCGTTGGCCCAGCGCAGCGCCTCGGCCTCGTCGGAGAACCGCTGCACGGTGATCACCGGACCGAAGATCTCGTCCTGCACGTGCTCGTCGTCCTGGCGCAGGCCGGAGAGCACGGTCGGCTCGTAGAAGAAGCCGCCCTCGCCGCCGGCGACGACCGGCTTGGCGCCACCGGCCTCGACCCGCGCGTGGTCCGGCAGCCGGTCCACGAAGCCGGCCACCCGGGCCAGCTGGTCGGGGTTGTTGAGCGGGCCGTAGAGGACGTCCTCGTCGGCGGGCATGCCGGTGGAGACCTTGCGGGCCTCCTCCGCGAGCGCGGCCACGAAGTCGTCGTACACGCCCGGACCGGCGAGCACCCGGGTCGCGGCGGTGCAGTCCTGCCCGGCGTTGAAGTAGCCGGCGCCCGCGATGCCCTCGGCGGCCGCGGCGATGTCGGCGTCGTCGAAGACGATCACCGGCGCCTTGCCGCCGAGCTCGAGGTGGACCCGCTTGAGGTCGGGGGCCGCCGACGCGGCGACCTGGCTGCCGGCGCGCACCGAGCCGGTGATGGCGACCATCTGCGGCGTCGGGTGCTCGACCACGGCGCGGCCGGTGCCCCGGTCGCCGGTGACCACGTTGAGCACGCCCGGCGGCAGGAACTCCTGGCAGAGCTCGGCGAGCATCACCGAGGTCGCCGGGGTGGTGTCGCTCGGCTTGAGCACGATCGTGTTGCCGGCCGCGAGCGCCGGCGCGATCTTCCAGACCATCATCATCAGCGGGTAGTTCCAGGGGGTCACCTGGCCCACCACGCCCACCGGCTCGCGCCGGATCATCGACGTGTGGTCCTTCATGTACTCCCCGGCGGAGCGACCCTCGAGGACCCGGGCGGCGCCGGCGAAGAAGCGGATCTGGTCGATCGCGGGCGGCAGCTCGTCGGTGGTGGTGAAGCCGAGCGGCTTGCCGGTGTCGCGGGACTCGGCGACGACGAAGTCGGCCGCGCGCTCCTCGAGCTTGTCGGCGATCTTGAGCAACGCGAGCTGGCGCTCGGCCGGGGTCGTCTCGCCCCAGGTCTCGAACGCGGTCGAGGCGGCGGCGTACGCGCGCTCGACGTCCTCGGCGCCCGACATCTGCGCCCGGGCGTACACCTCCCCGGTGGAGGGGTCGAGGACGTCGTAGGTCTCGCCGCCGGCCGCGTCGACCAGCTCGCCGTTGATGACATTGCGGAAGGTTTGGTCAGACACAGCACGACACTAGCCCCCGTGCGATGGATTTGGGCGGGTTCATCGGCCTGTTACGTACTGATTCCGCACCAGAAACGTCCATCAGCGACTGATTTAGTCGATTGGGCTTGCTCTTGGTCGCCCGATCCCGCACCATGGGCGCATGTACGACGACGCCCGGCTGCAGCAGGCCGCCAAGGACCACCTGTGGATGCACTTCACCCGGCACGGCCAGTACGGCGCCGGGGCCGACGTACCGATCATGGTGCGCGGCGAGGGCGTCTACCTCTACGACAACCAGGGCCGGCGCTACCTCGACGCGCTCGCCGGCCTCTTCGTCTCCCAGCTCGGCCACGGCCGCACCGAGCTCGCCGAGACCGCCGCCAAGCAGGCCGAGCAGCTGGCCTTCATGCCGCTGTGGTCCTACGCCCACCCCTCGGCGATCGAGCTCGCCGACAAGGTGGCGTCCTACGCGCCGGGCGACCTGAACCGGGTCTTCTTCACCTCCGGCGGCGGCGAGGCCGTCGAGACCGCCTGGAAGCTGGCCAAGAACTACTTCAAGCTCGTCGGCAAGCCGATGAAGCACAAGGTGATCAGCCGGGCCATCGCCTACCACGGCACCACCCAGGGCGCGCTCTCCATCACCGGCCTGCCGGGCCTCAAGCAGCAGTTCGAGCCGCTCGTCCCCTCGACCTTCCGGGCCCCGAACACCAACATCTACCGCGCGCCGCTGTTCGGCGACGACCCGGTCGCCTTCGGCCGCTGGGCCGCCGACCAGATCGAGGTCGCGATCCTCAACGAGGGCGCCGACACCGTCGCCGCGGTCTTCCTCGAGCCGGTCCAGAACGCCGGCGGCTGCTTCCCGCCCCCGCCCGGCTACTTCGAGCGGGTCCGCGAGATCTGCGACCGCCACGACGTGCTGCTCGTCTCCGACGAGGTGATCTGCGCGTTCGGCCGCCTCGGCACGATGTTCGGCGCCGAGAAGTTCGGCTACCAGCCCGACATCATCACCTGCGCCAAGGGCATCACGTCGGGCTACGCCCCGCTCGGCGCGATGATCGCCTCCGACAAGCTGATGGAGCCGTTCCTCCAGGGCTCCAACATGTTCGCCCACGGCTACACGTTCGGCGGCCACCCGGTCTCCACCGCGGTCGGCCTGCGCAACCTCGAGCTCTTCGAGGAGGAGGGCGTGCTGGAGCACGTGCAGACCAACGCGCCGGCCTTCCGCGCCACGCTGGAGCGGCTGCTGGACCTGCCGATCGTCGGCGACGTCCGCGGCGAGGGCTTCTTCTACGGCATCGAGCTGGTCAAGGACAAGGCGACCAAGGAGAGCTTCAGCGACGAGGAGTGCGAGCGGATCCTCTACGGCTTCGTCTCCAAGGAGCTGTACAACGCCGGCCTCTACTGCCGCGCCGACGACCGCGGCGACCCGGTCATCCAGCTCTCCCCGCCGCTGGTCTCCACCCAGGAGCACTTCGACGAGATGGAGCAGATCCTGCGCGCCGTGCTGGAGAAGGCGTCCGCGCTGCTCTGACGGCCCCGCAGCAGTCACCCGGAGCGCCCCCGCGAGACCGTCGCGGGGGCGCTTCGGCGTTCCCGGGCCAGTCGCCGCGCGGTCCCGGAAAAAATCTTCGAGAGAATTCCCCGATTCTGATGACATGTCACCTGGCGCGTGGCAAAGTTCTTCTCAGCCGCCGCAGGTGACCCGAGACGCCTGCGGCGGCTCTTAGTTTTTTCGGAAGATTCTCCGGCCGTCGCCCCGTGACGCAGGATGAGTCTCCGGACACGGGTCGTGTGCCTGAGAGCCCTCCATGCGGGGGTGTGGGGCACACGACCGCCGGCCGTGCAGGCTCGCGCGGGCTCGCGCGGGGTCTCAGCCCGCGTAGTCGACGGCCGACTGCCAGGACTCCTCGTCCTGGTGCGCGGCGCCCCAGATCGCCTCGGCCACCCGGTCGGGCGTGAAGGGCCCCTCCGTGGCGAGCGCGCCCCGCACCGTCACCGAGACCGCCCGGATCCCCTCCGGCTTCAGGGTCCGGTCGAGGCTGCCCACCAGGTTGCGCAGGCCCGCCTTCTGGACGCCGAGGGAGGCGGCACGGTGCCACGGCTTGTCCGCGGCCATGCTGCCGGTCGCCGTCACCCGGCCGCCGGGCTGGAGGAACGGCCGCGCCGCCTGCACGGCCGTCAGCAGCGCGCCGACGCCGAGCGCCACGTCCTCGAGCAGCCCGGCGACGGTCAGCTCCAGCGGGTCCGCCTCGCGGAACGCGCTCGGGTTGAAGTGGACGACGTCGATCCGCCCCAGGCGCTGGCCGATCCGGGTGATCGCGCTCCGGGTCGCGGCCTCGTCGGTGATGTCGACCGCCGCCTGCACCGACGTCGCGCCGGTCTCCTCGACCTCGGCGGCCAGCGCCTGCAGCGGGTCGGGGTCCAGCCCGACCAGGCCGACGTCGTACCCCTCACGGGCGAAGCGGAGGGCGACGGAGCGGCTGACGCCGGGGCCGGCGCCCACGACGAGGATCACAGGACGGGTCACGGACCCAGATTAGGTCCCCGCTCCGCCTCCACCACGCGCCGCCGCCTGGATAATGGGGCCATGGCTCGGGTCGCGCTCGTCCTCGGCTCCGGCGGCGCCCGCGGCTACGCGCACCTGGGGGCGGTCGCGGAGCTCCGCGAGCGCGGGCACGAGGTGGTCGCCGTCTCCGGTACGTCGATGGGCGCCGTCGTCGGCGCGCTGATCGCGGCGGGCGTCGAGGAGCGGTTCGCCGAGTGGGCCCGCTCCCTCACCGGCCCCCGCGTGCTGCGGCTCGTCGACCCCACCCGCTCCCCCGGCGGCGCGGTCGGCGCCGACCGGGTGATGGGCGAGCTGGAGGAGCTGGTCGGCGACATCGACATCGAGGACCTGCCGATCCCGTTCACCGCCGTCGCCACCGACCTGCTGGCCCGGCGCGAGGTGTGGTTCCAGCGGGGACCGCTGATCCCCGCGATCCGGGCCTCGGTCGCGATCCCCGGGCTTTTCACGCCGTCCGTCATCGGCGGGCGGCTGCTCGTCGACGGCGGCCTGCTCAACCCGCTGCCGCTGGAGCCGACCGCGGCCGTGGCCGCGGACTTCACCCTCGCGGTCTCCCTGCAGGGCCCGCGCGCACCCGGCGAGCCCCTGGCGCCCGCCCGCAACTTCTCCGTCCGGCGCGCCGAGTGGGCCTCCGAGCTGCGGCGCCGTTTCCGGCGGGGCGACGGCGCCGACGACGGAGTGCCGGGCGACGGCGTCCAGGGCGACGGCGAGGCCGGCGACGGGTCGCGCCCCGGCGGCCCCCTCGCGGAGGCGGTCGAGGCCGCGGAGCTCACCGACGGCACCGGCGTACCGGCCGAGGTCGCCGCGCCGCGGCCCGGGGACGTGCGGACGGGCGAGGTGGTCGCGCTCTCCTTCGACGCGATGCAGAGCCTGATCGCGCGCTACCGGCTCGCCGCGCTACCGCCGGACGTGCTGGTCACGGTGCCGATCAGCGCGGCGCGCACCCTGGAGTTCCACCGGGCCGGCGAGCTGATCGACCTCGGACGCAGCCTCACCGCGGCCGCGCTGGACGACGCCGGCCGCTGAGCCTGCCGCGCCGCGTCACATGGATTCTGGTCACTCCTGACGCCCAGACCCGACCAGGTTCCATGTGACGCGGGGCGCTCAGAGTTGCGTCAGTGGGTGACGAGGCTCCGCGAGGCCGGCTGGCAGTCGCAGGTGTCGGAGCAGGCCAGGTAGGTGTGCATGGCGTGGCCACACACCGGGCACGGGCGGTCGTGGGAGAGGTGGCTTCCGGGAAGTTCGTCCACGGTGTCGTACATGGTGGTCCCTCGAACAGGAGAAGAGCGCCGGGTGTGCGCTGCCTCTACAGAATCGGCCGCCGGGACCCCCGAATTGAGCAGAATCGCCGGGGGTGATCAGAACGTGACAACCGCGGCCCCGCCGACCGGCCGCGCCGGGCGCCCGCGAGTGCGATGCTGCGGGCATGAGCGAGGCCACCCCGACCGCACCGGGCACCGGCCCGGTGGTGACGATCCGCTACTGCGTCGACTGCAAGTGGCTGCTGCGCGCGCAGTGGTACGCCGGCGAGCTGCTGCAGACCTTCTCCGCCGAGCTCGGCGGGGTGCTGCTCGTGCCCGCGCACGGCGCGATGTTCCGGATCGACGTCGACGCGCCCGCCGGCGACGACGCCGCGATCGGCGCGACGACGGTGTGGAACCGCAAGACCGACGGCGGGTTCCCCGAGATCGCCGACCTCAAGCGGCGGGTGCGCGACCTGGTCGCGCCGGGGCGGGCGCTGGGGCACGTCGACGCCAAGGGCTGACCCCGGTCGGTGGGGCGGCGGCCGGGTCGTGTGCCCGAGCCCCCTCCCCCGGTGGGTCTCAGGCACACGACCCACCACCGGCGCCTGAGCAGATGGGTCCGGAGCCTCGGCCGGCGCGCTAGCGTGCCCGGGTGTTCTGCTTCGAGTTCGAGGGCAAGCGGCCCCAGGTCCACCCGGAGGCGTTCGTCGCCCCGACCGCCACGCTGATCGGCGACGTGCGGGTCGAGCGCGGCGCCAGCGTCTGGTACGGCGCCGTGCTGCGCGCCGACATCTGCACGATCCTGGTCCGCGAGGGCGCGAACGTGCAGGACAACTCGGTGATCCACGGCGCCCCGGACGCGGTCGTCGAGATCGGGCCCGGCGCCACCGTCGCGCACCTGTGCGTCGTGCACGGGTCGACGCTGGGCGCCCAGGCGCTGCTCGGCAACTCCTCCACGATCCTGGACGACGCGCGCCTCGGCTCGGGGTCGATGGTCGCCGCGGGCTCGCTGGTCAGCCCCGGCACCGACCTGCCGGACGGCGTGCTCGCCGCCGGCACGCCCGCCCAGGTCAAGCGGCCGATCGAGGGCACCGGGGCACAGTTCTGGGTGGAGGCGAACCCGCCGTACTACGCCGAGCTGGCCCAGCGGCACCGCGCCGGCGTCGGCCCGGTGGAGCCGGACGAGCCCGGCGCCTGAGGGCGGCCGCCCTCACCCCTGGGGGCTGGCGATGTTGACCATCCAGCTGATGCCGAACCGGTCGACGAGCTGGCCGTAGACGTCGCCCCACACCTGCTTCTCCAGGGGCATGGTGACCTTCGCGCCGTCGGCGAGCCCGTCCCAGTAGCCGCGCAGCTCGGCCTCGTCGTCGCCCGAGAGGCTGACGGTGATCTGCGAGCCGGCGTCGAACTCGGTCATGCCGGGAGGGGCGTCGGCGGCCATCAGGGTGAAGCCCGCGGGCGTCTCCAGGCGGGCGTGCATGACCAGCTCGGCGAACGGGGCGTCGGCGTTGCCGAACTCGGCGAACGTGTGCACCTCCAGCTCGCCGCCGAGCACCTCGCGGTAGAACTCCATCGCGGGGCGGGCGGTGTCGCGGAAGCTGAGGTAGGGGTTGAGCTGGGAGGCCATCGCGGGCTCCTTCGGTCGGGGTCGGGGTCGATCCGGCCACGCTAGGACCGGCCACCGACACCCTCGGCCGCGCTCAGCCGACGTAGCTCTCCGGCTTTCCCCAGCCCTGGGTGCGGGTGGTGCTCCGGTCCACCAGGACACACCGGGTGCCGGTGAAGTTGGTCGGCATGCACTTGTTGCAGTGGATGCACAGCGACGGCGTCGCCGGCTCGTCGGCGATCCGGTTCACCAGGTCGGGCTCGCGCAGCAGCGCGCGACCCATCGCGACGTACTCGAAGCCCTCGCGCATCGCCAGGTCCATCGAGGCGCGGTCGGTGATGCCGCCGAGCAGGATCATCGGCATCCGCACCGCTGCGCGGATCTGGCGGGCGTCCTCGAGGAGGAAGGCGTCGCGGTACGGGTACTCGCGGATGAACCGCTTCCCGACCAGCTTCACCCCGGTCTTGATCGGCTGGGGCATCACAGCGGCGAACTCGTCGATCGGGGCGTCGCCCTTGAACAGGTACATCGGGTTGAGCAGCGACGAGCCGGCGGTCATCTCCAGGGCGTCGGCGGTGCCGTCCGCCTCGATCCACTGCGCCACCGGGATCGCCTCGTCGAGCCAGAAGCCGCCGGGGACGCCGTCGTCCATGTTCATCTTCACGACGATCGCGATCCGGTCGCCGACCGCGTCCCGGACGGCGCGCAGCGTGTCGCGCGCGAACCGGGCCCGGTTGGCCAGGCTGCCGCCGTACTCGTCCGTGCGCTTGTTGATCTTCGGGCTGAGGAACGAGCTGATCAGGTAGTTGTGCCCGAGGTGCACCTCGATCGCGTCGAAGCCGGTGTCGATCGCGCGGCGCGCGGCCTCGGCGTGGGCCTCGGCGACCCGGGCGATGCCGGCGTGGTCGATCTCCTGGGCGACGCTCATCGACTGCTTGTTGCGGTACCGGCTCGGCGACAGCGCCGGCGCCTTGTTGCCGCGCGGTTCGGCGACCGGGCCGCCGTGGCCGATCTGGGCCGAGATCGCCGCGCCCTCGGCGTGCACGGCCTCGGTCAGCGCCCGCATCCCCGGGAGCGACTCGTCGGTCCAGTGGAGCTGGTGCCGGTCGGTACGGCCCTCGCGGGAGACGGCGCAGTAGGCGACCGTGGTCATCCCCACCCCGCCCTTGGCGTAGCCGACGTGGAAGTCGACGAGGTCCTGGGTGACCCGCGCGCGGTGGCTCAGGCCCTCGTACGTCGCCGCCTTGATCACGCGGTTGCGCAGCGTCACGGGGCCGAGCCGGACCGGGCTCAGGGGGTCGGGGGCTGGGGAGGTCGTCACCCTGGCAACGTAGGAGCGCGGATCCGGTCGAGGATGGTCGCCTCCCGGTCAGCGGAAGCCGCCGGCGGCCCGACGCGTGGAGGGCTCCCCGCCCCGCCTCCCGGTGAGTGGGACGCGGGCGATGCCGAGCAGGCACTTCCACCCACTGTGACGGCGAACACATAGGCATCGGTGGTCAGGACTCGGCCGGCTCGGTGCCCTCACCCGCACCGTGGAGGAAGCAGTGAAGTCATCTCTCTCGCGCCGATCGCGGCTGACGGCGGCGCTCCTGGTGGGCTCGCTGGCGGTCGCCGGATGCGCCACCTCGTCGCCGTCGTCGGAGAAGAACGACGACGCCATCAAGGACAGCTCGGCCGGAGGCCTCAGCAAGACCGAGATCTACACCACCGGCCTCGTCGGCGACGACACCGGCGGGGAGCCTCAGGACGGCGGCACGCTGACCGTCGCCGAGTACGGCGAGGCCCGCAGCCTCGACCCGACGGTGACCTACGCCAACGGCGCCGTCGGCGGCAGCGCGATGGCGGCGGTCTACGACACCCTGATGCGCTACGACTTCGACTCGGGGGAGTACGTCCCGCAGCTGGCCGAGTCGCTGACCAGCGACGACAACGTCACCTGGACCCTCACGCTGCGCGACGGGGTGGAGTTCACCGACGGCACACCGCTCGACGCGGACGCCGTGGTCGGCAGCTGGGGCTACTACATGGCCAACTACGGCTACCAGGCCACGCTGCTGCTGATGAATGTGGCGGACGTCAAGAAGATCGACGACCTGACCGTCTCCTACGAGCTCCGGTTCCCGTGGACGACCTTCCCGAACATGCTGTCCGGTGGCCCCGGCATGGTGCTGGCCCCGGCCTCGTACCAGAACCCCGACAAGTTCGACCCGATCGGCGCCGGACCGTTCGTCTTCGACAAGTACGCCCCGGGCGAGGAGCTGGTCCTCACCGCCAACGAGGACTACTGGAACGGCGCGCCCCACCTCGACGCGCTGCGCTTCATCTGGCTCGGCGCCGCGGACGACCAGGTCAAGCTGGACGCGCTGGAGAGCGGCGACGCGGACACCGCGTACGTCCGCAACGCGAGGGTCGTCGAGGAGGCCCGGGACGCCGGGTTCGCCGGGATGATGAACGCCACCGGGCTCGGTGACACGCTCTTCATCAACAACCGGGAGGGCCGCCCCGGCGACGACGTCCGGGTCCGCCAGGCGATCAACTACGCCTTCGACCCGGTGGCCTACGCCGAGCGCGTCAAGGACGGCGCCGGCATGCCGGGCAAGGCCCTGTTCCCCGACTCCTCGCCGTGGTTCACCAACCTGGTGCCGCCGGCGTACGACACGGAGCGCGCCGAGAAGCTGCTCGCCGACGCGATGGCCGACGGGTACGACGGCAAGATCTCGTACTCGCACGCCGCCGACGCCGCCTCGCAGGCCGGTGCCGTGATGATCAAGGCCATGCTGGAGGCCGTCGGCTTCGAGGTGACGCTGGACCCGATCCGCTCCATCGCCGACCAGGTCCAGAAGCTCTACATCGACCACGACTACGACCTCGGCGTGGCCGCGATGAACATCCCGGACATGGACCCGTTCTCGCGCCTGGCGGGCAACCTGGGCAGCACCTCCCTGTCCAACACCACCGGCTACGCCAGCGAGCAGATGGACGGCCTGCTGCTGCGGCTCCAGGGAGCGACCGACCAGGCCGATGCCCTGAACGCGATCAAGGGGATCGAGTCGCTGTGGGACAAGGAGGTGCCCGGCGTGGGCATCGCCGCGGGCGGCACGTTCCAGGCGTGGAACGACGACGTGCACGGCATCACGCCGACCACCGAGACGATGTTCCTCTACGACCAGGCGTGGAAGGAGTGACCCGCTGAGCGGTCGCTCGCCTCGCTGAGCCGAACACACAGCCGCCCCGGGCCGAGAGGTCCGGGGCGGCTGTGTGTTTTCGCGAGTTGGGGGAAAACGACCTCCGAGTTGGGGGAAGGCGACGTGCGAGTTGGGGGAAGGCGACACCGGACGGTCGCGAACCCCCAACTCGCACGTCGCGAACCCCCAACTCGCACGTCGCGAACCCCCAACTCGCGGATGGGGGGTGGGTCAGCACCAGGGGCTGGCGGCCTCGATCTGCGCGGCCAGGGAGATCAGCAGCTCCTCGCGGCCGAGGTCGGCGGCGAACTGGACGCCGACCGGCATCCCGTCGGGGGCCTGGCCGAGCGGCAGGGAGATCGCCGGCATGCCGGTGACGTTGAGGACGCTGGTCCAGGCCGAGTAGGTGCTGCCGTGCTGCCACATCACCTCCGGGCGCGAGGTGTCGAGCAGACCCAGCGGCGGGGTCGGCGCGGTCAGGGTCGGGGTGAGCAGCACGTCGTACCGGCGCAGGTGCGCCCCGAGCCGCCAGCCGATGTCCTGGGCTGCGCGCAGCGCCCGGTGGACCTGGGTGCCGGTGAGCGTGGAGAAGTACCCGTAGAGCATCTCGGTGAAGGGCTCGACGTCGCCGGGCCCGAGGTTCTCGCGGCCCAGCTCGGCCAGGCGGTCCTCGATGATGACGACCAGGTCGGCGCCCATCAGCACGCTGGAGGAGGCGGCGACCTCGGCCGGGTCGAAACCGGCGGTCGTCTCCTCGACGTGGTGGCCCAGCGCCTCGCAGAGCTTCGCCGCGGCGAGGACCGCATCGCGGCACGCGGGGTCGACGTCGAAGCCGTTGACCTCCGTGGCGACGCCGACCCGGAGCCGCCCGGGCTCGCGGGAGGCGGCGTCCAGGAACGTGGTCAGCGGCGCCGGCGCGGAGAACGCCTCGCCGGGCAGCGGCCCGGCGATCACGTCGAGCAGGGCGGCGCTGTCGCGGACGCTGGTGGTCACCGCGTGCGGGACCGAGACCGGGCCGGCCAGGGTGCCCGTGTCGGGGTGGCCGGTGGTGCGGCCGCGGCTCGGCTTGAGCCCGACCAGGCCGCAGGCCGCCGCCGGGATCCGGATCGAGCCGCCGCCGTCGGTGGCGTGGGCGGCGGGCACCATCCCGGCCGCCACCGCCGCGGCGGAGCCGCCGCTGGAGCCGCCCGTCGACCGCGAGTGGTCGTGCGGGTTGCGGGCCGGGCCGTGGAGCAGCGGCTCGGTGCTCGCGTTGAGCCCGAACTCGGGGCTGTTCGTGGTGCCGAGCACCACCAGGCCCGCCGCCTTGTAGCGACGCACGATCTCGGAGTCCGCGGCCGGCACGTGGTCCGCGAACAACCGGCTGCCCGAGGTGCTGGGCACGCCCGCGACCTCGGTTCCGAGGTCCTTGACCAGGAACGGTACGCCGGACAGCGGCCCCGCGGGCAGGCCGGCGTCGACGTCGGCCAGCGCGGCGTCGTACCGCCTGCCGACCACGGCGTTGAGCTCGGGGTTGCGCTCCTCGATCCGCGCGATCGACTCCTCGACGACCTCCCGGGCGGTGACCTCCCCCGCGCGGATCGATGCGGCGATGGCCAGGGCGTCGGGCTGGGTCGACGGGTGCGTCACGGGTGGGGCTCCTCCGGGGTCGGTCTGGTGTCGGGCTCGACGTGGTGGCAGGCGAGGAAGTGGTCGGGCGCGATCTCGCGCAGCGGCGGCTCCTCGGCCGCGCAGCGGTCGGTGGCCAGCGGGCAGCGGGTGCGGAACCGGCAGCCGGACGGCGGGTTCAGGGGCGAGGGCAGCTCGGTGGTGGTCGGCACGATCGCGCCGGACTCCGGGGCGCCGCCCTCGGCGCCGGGCACCGAGGCCAGCAGCAGCCGGGTGTAGGGGTGCCGCGCCTCGACCTCGAGGCCGTCCGACGGCAGCACCTCGCAGGTCCTGCCCAGGTAGAGCACCATCACCCGGTCGCTGATGTTCTTCACCACGGCGACGTCGTGGGCGATGAAGACCATGCTCAGCCCGTAGCGCTCCTTGGTGCGCTCGAGGAGGTTGAGGATCTGGGCCTGGACGGAGACGTCGAGGCTGGAGACCGGCTCGTCGCAGATCAGCACGGTGGGGTCCATCAGCAGCGCCCGGGCGATGCAGACGCGCTGGCACTGCCCACCCGACAGCTCGTGCGGGCGGCGGTCCCAGACCACGTCCGGGTCCAGCCCGACGGCGCCCAGCGTCTCGCGCAGGAGGCCCTCGCGGTCGTCCCCGTCGTAGCCCCAGACCTCGAGGCCCTCGGCGACCAGGTCCTTGACCTTGCGCCGCGGGTTCAGCGACGAGATCGGGTCCTGCAGGATCATCTGCATCCGCGCCCGCGCCCGGCGCACCTCACGGGGCTTGAGCCCGGTCAGGTCGGTGCCGTCGAGCACCACGGAGCCGGAGGTCGGCGCCGGCAGCTGCATGATCGCCCGCCCGGCGCTGGACTTGCCGCAGCCGGACTCGCCGAGGATGCCCAGGGTCTCGCCGGCGCGCAGCTCGAGGCTGATCCCCGAGACCGCGTGCACCACCTGGCGACGCCCGACCGGGAACTCGACGACGAGGTCGCGGACGCTGAGCACGGAGTCGCGGGTGGGCTCCTGGACGGCGGTCATCGGGCGGCCTCCTGCACGGGTACGGCGGCGGGTCCGTCGACCGGGAAGTGGCAGGCGACGGTGCGGTCGATGGCGGTCTCGGCCAGCACCGGCGGCTCGGTGCGACACCGGTCCTCGGCCCGCCCGCAGCGGGGCGCGAAACGGCACCCGTCCGGCGGGTTCGCCATGTCCGGCGGCGTGCCGTCGATGGCACGGAGGACGGTGTGCGGCGCCGCGGACAGCGCCGGGACCGAGCCGATCAACGCCTCGGCGTACGGGTGGTGCGGCGCGGCGAAGAGGTCCTTGGTCGGCGCCTTCTCGACGATGCGGCCGGCGTACATGACCGCGACGCGGTCGGTGCGCCCCTCGACCGCGCCGAGGTCGTGGCTGATCAGGATCGTCGCCATCCGGCGCTCGGCGGCGATCCCGGCGAGCAGGTCGAGGATCTGCTTCTGCACGGTGACGTCGAGCGCGGTGGTCGGCTCGTCGGCGACCAGGACCGAGGGGTCGCAGCTGAGCGCGACGGCGATCATCACCCGCTGGCGCATGCCGCCGGAGAGCTCGTGCGGGTACTGGTCCAGGCGCCGCCTCGGCTCCGGGATCCCGACCCGGTCGAGCAGCTCCGCGGCACGCTCCCGGGCCTCGCGCCGGCCCAGCCCGAGGTGCAGCCGCAGCGGGTCGGTGAGGTGGACGCCGATCCTCCGGACCGGGTTGAGCGAGGTCATCGGGTCCTGGAAGACCATCGCGATCTCCGGGCCCCACAGGCGGCGCCGCTGCTTCGCCGTGAGCTCGTGGACGGCCTGCCCGCCGATCCGGACCGTGCCGGTGACCTCGGTGGTCGGCCCGCCGGCGATCAGGCCCATCAGGGTGCGCCCCAGGACGGACTTGCCCGACCCGGACTCGCCGACCAGGCCGAGGGTCTCGCCCGGCGCGAGGCTCAGGGAGACGCCGTCGACGGCGCGGACCACGCCGCGCGGGGTGGTGAAGCGGGTGTGCAGGTCCTCGACCTCGAGCACCGGGGCGCCGTCCCCGTCGAATCGGTCGCGTGCGGTCGTCACAGCTTGGCCCCCCTCGGGTCCCACCGCTGCTGGGCGCGCTCGCCGAGCAGGTTGAAGGAGAAGACGGTCAGGAAGAGCACCACTCCGGGCACCAGCAGGATGGACGGGTGCTGGGTCATGGTGTCGCCGGCCTCGGCCTCGAGGATCATGTTGCCCCAGGTCGGCTGCGGCGGCTGGATGCCGAGCCCCAGGAAGCTGAGCGAGGCCTCGGCGACGATCAGGCTGGAGATGACCACCACGGCCATCGACAGCATCGGCGGCACGACGTTGGGCACCAGCTCGCGCGCCATGACCCGCAGCCGGGTGGCGCCCAGCGCCCGCGCGGCCAGCACGAACTCGCGCTGGCTGTAGGCGATCGTGTTGGCCCGCGCCAGCCGGACCATGGTCGGGATGGTGAGCAGCGACAGCGCGATCGCCATGTTGCGGACCTTCGGGTCCAGCACGGTGGCGAGCACGATCAGCAGGATCAGCGGCGGGACCGCGAGCAGCGCGTTGGTGAGGATCCCGATCACCCCGTCGACGCGGCGGCGGTAGTAGCCGGCCACGACGCCGACGGCGCCGCCGACGACCAGCCCGATGCTGACCGCCATCAGCGAGATGGTGAGCGAGGCGCGGGCGCCGTAGATGACCCGCGCCAGCATGTCCAGGCCGTAGCCGTTGGTGCCGAGCGGGTGGTCGAGGTACTGGAACGGCGGGAGGTACGTCGGCTCCAGGATCGTCGACGCCACGTCCTCGTGCTCGCCCAGCGGCAGCACCGGCGCGAGCAGCGCGGCGGCCGCGAGCAGCACCAGCCAGCCGGCGGCGAGGCCGAGCAGCAGGTCGGTGCGACGGCGGCGCGCGGCCCAGATGAGGCGGTCGCTGCCGGCGTACAGGAGGACGAGGCCGGCGATCACCAGCACCGGGTTCACCACGGCGACCAGCAGGCCGGAGAGGCCGAGCGCGAGCAGCACCACGCCGGCGAGCGCCATCGCGGCGCCGCGGAGGGCGAGCGCGCGGCGGGTGAGCAGGGTGCCGCGGACGGCGCGGGGGTCAGAGAGCAACACGGCGGGTCCTCGGGTCCAGGTAGCCGTACACGGCGTCGATTCCGGTGTTGATGACCACGTAGAGGGCGGCGATCACCAGCGTCGCGCCCTGCACGATCGGGAAGTCGCCCTGGCTGGCCGCGGTCACGACCAGCGACCCCATGCCGGGCAGCGAGAAGAGGCTCTCGACGATCACCGTGCTGCCGATCAGCGTGCCGAGCGCGATGCCGAGGACGGTGACCAGCGAGAACGAGGAGGGGCGCAGCGCCTCGGTCACGAGCACCCGGGCCGGCGGCATCCCCTTGGCCTTGGCCGCCAGCACGAAGTCCTCGCGCAGGGTCCGCACCAGGTCGTTGCGCAGCACCCGGGTGAACAGCGCGGCCTCGGGGAGGGCGATCACGATGGCGGGGAGGATGGCGTGGCTCAGGTTGCCGGAGACGCTCTCCGAGAGGCGCACCCACTGCGCGCGGGGCAGCAGGCCGAGCTCGTCGACCAGCAGCATGATCAGCAGCAGGCCCATCAGGAACGACGGCACCGAGAGCACCGCGAAGACGCCGCCGCTGATCAGCCGGTCGGCCAGGCCGCCCTCACGGTAGGCGGAGACCAGCGCCAGCGGGATCGCGATCAGCAGGCCGATGCCGAGGCCGAGGACGGCCAGCTCGAGGCTGACCGGCAGCGCGGCGGTGATCCGGTCGAGGACGTCGGTGTAGGGCGGGACGGTCGAGGAGCCCAGGTCGCCGGTGAGGGCGCCGCCGAGCCAGTCGAGGTACCGCTGGACGAGCGGCTGGTCGAGGCCGAGCTCGGCGTGCAGCTTCGCGTACTCCTCCGGGGGGCGACCGGGGCCGAGGATGGCCGCTGCCGGGTCGCCGGGGAGCAGCGCGACCAGCGCGAAGACGCCGAAGCTGACCAGCGCCAGCACGGCGACCAGCTGGCCGAGACGACGGAGCACTGCGCGCACGTGAGGTCCTTCCTGGGCGGCCGGAGAGCGGCGCCAACGCTAGGTGGCGTGACGCCCGCCACATCCGGGCGTGTCCCGGTGAGCGGGAGGGTGGCGGGGGCGGTCGGCGGCGCTCCGCGCGGGGGTGGGCGGTGGGATGGGCGCGGGTCCGGTCGCCGGGGCGGGTCGTGTGCCTGAGACCCGCCTATGGGGAGGTCTCAGGCACACGACCGCGGGCCCGCGGCTGGCTAAGCCCGCTCGGCTCGCTAAGCCCGCTGAGCCCGCTCGGCTCGCTCGGCGTCGCGGACCCACTGGGCGCTGGTCCGCAGGTTCAGCTGCGCCATCAGCCCGAGCTGTCCGCGGGCCGCCTGCTCCAGCACGTCCCGGTACGCCGCCCGGGCGCCCGCGTCGCTGCGGTCGGCGAGGAACGCCCACTCCGCCAGGTGGCACGCGAGGCGCAGGTCCGCGGCGGTCCCGGTGCCCGCGGCGACGCCGGCGGCCAGCGCGCGGGCGCGCTCCACCAGCACGTCGACGCCGCCGGCGAGCTCGGCGACCTCGGCGGCCTGCACGTGCTGCGGCGCGGGCAGCAGGTGCGAGGGGTAGCCGTCCCACCAGCCGCCGTACCGGCGGATCACGTTGCGGCAGATGAACTCGGGCTGGTCGTAGAGGGGCGCGAGGCGCGGGTGCTCGCGCAGCTCCGTGGGGATCTCGAGGGTGTCCACGATCGTGTCGGGCAGCACGCCCGCGTTCAGGCCCGCGAGGGCGTGGTCGACGATGATCCGCAGGTAGCGCGACATCGCGCCGAGCTCGTCGAGGATGGCGTCGGCGTCGGTGACCGGGTCGCCGTGCCCGGGGATGACCACGGCCGGCCGGAGCTCGGCCATCTGGTCCGCGGCGTCGGCCCACTCCTCGGCGTACCGCTGCACCTTGCGGGGGTTGCCCGCGTTGGGCAGGTAGCCGGTGACGAGGTCGCCGGCGGCGATGACGCGTCGCTCGGGCGCCCAGACCCAGGCGGCGTCGTCGGTCTCGCCCTTGCCGTGGCGGACCACGAACCGCTCGCCGCCGATCTCGAGCTCGAGGGTGTCGCCGAAGAGCCGGGTCGGCCACACGACGGCGTCCTCGCTCTCGAACCAGCGGGTGCCGTCGGCGGCCGCGATCTGTCCGTTGATGCGGGCGTTGTAGCCCGGGGTGCGCAGGTAGCGGCGCAGGTGCGCGGGGAGGTTGGCGTGGGCGACCACCTCGGGCGTCTCGCCGGCCTCGACGAAGGACCAGAGCCCGAAGGCGTGGTCGCAGTGGGCGTGGGTGTAGACGACGGTGTGCAGCGGCTTGTCGCTGAGGCGGCGCACGGTGTCCAGCAGCGCGGGCCCGTCGCCCGCGCAGCCGCAGTCGACCAGCAGCAGGCCCTCGTCGGTCTCGAAGAGCGCGACGTTGACCATGCCGGGCTGGATCCACCAGGTCCGCGGCGCGACCTCGATGACGCCCGGCTCGTGGCCGGAGCCGACGGTGCGGTCGAAGATGCGCAGCGCCTGGTCGGGGCTGAAGCGGCCGAACGCGGCGGCGCCGCTGGCGCGCTGCTGCTCGGGGAAGGCGACGGTCATCGGGGTCTCCTCGTTTAAGACGACTGGCGTAGAACATGTTCTAAGTCAGATGGCTTAAACTGTCAACCGTGACCCTCACCCCTCGCACCGAGCGCACCCGCGCGGCCCTGATCGACCGGGCGGAGCGGATGATCGCCGAGCGCGGAACCGGCGTCTCCCTGCGCGAGATCAGCGCCGCGGCCGGTCAGCGCAACCACTCCGCTGCGCAGTACCACTTCGGCTCCCGCGAGGGGCTGATCGAGGCGGTCGTCGCCACTCGCTCGGCCGAGATCGACCGGCGCCGCGGCGCGCTGCTCGCCGATCTCGACGGCGCCGTCGGCGCCGCCGGCACCGTCGGCGCCACCGTCGGCGCCACCGTCGAGGAGCTGGTCGCGGCGCTGGTGGATCCGTGGGTCGAGCTGCTCGGCGCCGAGGAGCCGTCGTACTCGCTCCGGTTCCTGGCCCAGGTCCTCGACGACCCGGACCTGGAGCGCGCCCTCGCCGACTCCGACGACCCGCCCGCCGGGCTGCGCACGATCAACCGCGGGCTGGCCCGGCGCCTGCAGCACCTGGGGTCCGGCGACCTGACCCGCCGGCTGACCTGGACGCACGCCGTCGCGCTGCGCGTCCTGGCCCACGAGGAGCGCCTCGGGACGCGCCCCGGGCCCGGGCTGGCGGCGGTGCGCGACGACCTGGTCGGGATGCTCGCCGCGCTGCTGCGGGCGCCGGCGCCGGCGACGGGTCGTGTGCCCGAGACCCCCGCATAGGCGGGCCTGAGGCACACGACCCCGCCCGGGCTCCGCGAGTCGGCAGAAAGTTCCTGCCGACTCGCGGTGGTTTCGAGGCTCGCTTCGCTCGCACCTCAACCACCGGTACCGCTCAGCCGAAGAACGCCTGCCCGCCGTCGAGCGGGATGGTCGCACCGGTCAGGTACCGCATGTCCGAGCCGACCAGCGCCACCACGGCGCGGCCGATGTCGCCCTCGCAGTCGCCGATCCGGCGCATCGGGATGGAGGCGATGAACTCGTCGGCCTCCTCCGGGTTGTTCTCGGTCCACCACTTCAGGCCCGGCGAGAGCGCGTGCGGCGCGATCGAGTTCACCCGGATGCCGTCCGGCGCCCACTCGACGGCGGCGGTCCGGGTCAGGGAGCGGAGCGCGACCTTCGAGGCCGCGTAGGCGCCGTACGTCGTCGGGTCCCAGCGGACCATCGCCGAGGTGACCAGGTTGACGATCGAGCCGTCACCGGTCGCCTTGAGGTGCGGGTGCGCGGCCTTCATGAAGGCGAACGTGGCGAACGGGCCCGTCTCGAAACCCTTGCGGAACGCACGGTCGCTCAGGCTCAGCAGCGGGCCCATCGCGCCCGCCCACGCGTTGTTGACCAGGATGTCGAGGCGGCCGAACCGCCCGACGACGGCCTCCACCACGCCCGGCACGGCCTCGGTGTCGGCGACGTCGCAGGCGAACGGCTCCGCGTCGACGCCGCGCTCCTTCAGCAGCCGGCACGTCTCCTCGAGCTTGGTCACGGTCCGGCCGACGACCGCGACCGAGACCCCTTCGGAGGCCAGCGCGAGCGCGATCCCCTGCCCGACCCCCTGCCCCGCGCCGGTCACCAGCGCCACCCTGCCGGCCAGCCCCTCGGGCTGCACTGCACCCATCTCCACGTCTCCCTCTCCTCGACCACGGGCCCACGGCGTCGACCCGCTCGCCACCTTCGGACGACGCCGCTACCAGGTCGCACGGCAGTCCCGGTCAGCGGTACCCGCCCGCGGGGCCACTCCCCGGCCACGCGACACTTCCCCCGCAGGCGCGACGTGACCGCCGCCACACTTCGACCGAGACCCGACCCGAGCCGAGGAGCAGCATGACCACGACCGAGGACCAGGCCACCGACCCGCGAGCGGCGGCCGCCGCCCTGATCGGGGGGCTCGTCGGGCCCGGCGGCCCGTTCGCGATGGAGCCCGCGGAGGTGCTGGGCGCGACCATCCCGGTCTTCGCGAACCGGCGCCTCTCCCTGGGCGCCCTCCTCGCCGAGTCGCTGGCCCACGGCGACCGCACCTACCTCGCCACCGCCGAGCGCCGGATCTCCTACGCCGAGCACGCGGCGATGGTCGCCTCGCTGGCCGAGCGCCTCCGCACCGAGTACGGCGTCAGGCCCGGCGACCGGGTCGCGATCAACGCCGCCAACAGCGCGGAGTGGATCCTCACCTTCTGGGCGACCGTCTCCCTCGGCGCGATCTGCGTCGCGTTCAACGCCTGGTGGTCGCCGGCCGAGGTCGCCTACGGGCTGGAGCACTCCGAGCCGACGCTGCTCGTCGTGGACGCCAAGCGCGCCGCCGCGCTGCCCGCGGGCGTCGGCGTGCCGGTGCTGACCACCGAGGGCGACATCCCACGGCTCGCCGCCGCCGTACCGGACGCGGCGCTGCCGGAGGTCGCGGTCGCCGAGGACGACCCGGCGGTGATCATCTACACCTCCGGCACCTCCGGCCGCCCCAAGGGCGCGGTGCACAGCCACCGCAACGTGCTGGCGGTCGTCGAGTACCACCGGATGAACGACGCGATGGCGGCCGCCTTCGGCGACCCGACCGACCCGCGCGACAAGACGTACCTGATGGTGATGCCGCTCTTCCACGTCGGCAGCCTGCACAACCTGGTGGTGCCGCGCCTGGCCACCGGCTCGAAGGTCGTCATCCACGAGGGCGGCTTCGACGTCGACCGCCTGCTGGCGCTGGTCGAGCAGGAGCGGGTCACCCACTGGGCGGTCGTGCCGACGATGGCGCGACGCCTGCTCGAGCACCCCGACCTGGGCAGGTACGACACCTCGTCGCTGGTCGCGTTCTCGCTCGCCTCCGCGCCCTCCACCCCGGAGTTCCACGCCAAGCTGCGGGCGGGGCTGCCATTCGCCGCCGGCCTGGCCAACTCCTACGGGCTCACCGAGTCCTCGACCGCCGTCGCCGTCGCCACGCCGATGGACCTCGCCGAGAAGCCGGACACCCTGGGCCGCCCGATCATCGGCGTCCAGGTCGAGATCCGCGACGCGTCGGGTGCGCCGGTGCCGAACGGCACCGAGGGCGAGATCTGCGTGCGCAGCACCTACGCGATGGTCGGCTACTGGAACGACCCCGCCGCGACCGCGGGCGCGATCCGCGAGGGACGCTGGCTGCACACCGGCGACATCGGCATGCTCGACGAGCAGGGCCGGGTCTCGCTGAGCACCCGCCGCTCCGACCTCATCATCCGCGGCGGTGAGAACGTCTACCCCGCCGAGGTCGAGGGCGTGCTGATCGAGCACCCCGCCGTCGCCGAGGCGATGGTCCTGGGCGTCCCGGACGAGGACCTCGGCCAGGTGGTCGCCGCCGTCGTCGTGCCGCGCCCGGGTGCGTCCCTGGCCGAGGACGAGCTGGCGGCGTACGTCGCCGAGCGGCTCGCCTACTTCAAGGTGCCGAGCCGCTGGCGGTTCCAGGCCGAGCCGCTGCCGCGCAACGCCACCGGCAAGGTGAAGCGGGCCGAGGTCCGCGCCTGAGCGACCGTCTGACGAACCGCTGAGGGGGGTAGTCCCTGACGAAAAGCACCCGGAATCGCAAGATCCGGGTGCTTTTCGTCAGGGACTACCCCCCTCGCCGTCTACACGGACCGCCCCTCGGCGTCAGCGCGACCCCGACAGGTCAACGTCGATGAACAGCCCGTCGGCCTCGACGCACACCTCGCCGCCCGCGCTGATGGTCCCGACGGTGCGGATCTTGCGCCCGCTGAACGACTCCTGGCGCGCCGCGACGGTGAGCTCCTCGAAGAGCGGGGTGCGGCGCCGGTAGCGCAGGGTCAGGGTGCCGGTGACCCCGGTGGGGCCGTCGCCCCAGGCGTTCGCCGCCCCCAGCACGTGGTCGAGGATCAGCGCCGAGACGCCGCCGTGCACGCACCCCGGCGGGCCCTGGTACGGCAGGCCGAGCGTCACCTTCCCGGCGACCGACCCGTCGGGCAGGCCGTAGACGTGCAGCGGCGGGGCGATGGCGTTCTCCGGGCCCGTGACCGGGTCGTGCCGGGTCACGCCGCCGCCGGCCCACATGTCCACGAGCCGCTCGTCGCGGTCGGGGGCGTGGTCCTCGAGGTGCTCGGCGATCGCGTCCAGGCGCTCCGCGACGCCGTTCATCTCCGCGGCGCTGTTGCCGCCGGCGTGCAGCAGCGCCGCGATCACTCGCCGCGCTGCCGACACCGCGGCGTCGACGCCGTCGTTCTCCGGCGTCGCGGTGATCATCTCGCCGACGGCCGCCGGCTCCGCCCCCGCGTCGGTCACGACCCTGCTCAGATCCGCGACGCCGGTCGCAGCGTCGCCTCGGCCCCACCGTCGACGTACAGCACCTGGCCGGTGACGTGGGTGGTGGCGGCGTCGGCGAGGAAGCAGATCACGCGGGCGACGTCGTCGGCGGCGGCGTACCCGTGCAGCGGCATCGGCACCGCGGCGTCCATCAGCTCCTTCATCGCGACGTCCTCGAACAGCTCGGACGACATCGGCGTCAGCACGACGCCGGGGGCGACGACGTTGACCGGGATGCCGGCGTCGGCCCAGCCCTCGGCGACGGCGGTACGGCGGGCCCACTGCATGACGGCCGACTTCGAGGCCGGGTAGAGCTCGTAGCCGCGGTTCGCCGCGACCGCCTCGCCCGCGGCGGCCACGGCCGCGGCCTCGTCCCCGGCCAGGCAGGCCTCGATCACGGCGGCGTCGGCCGGGTGCGCGCCGCCCGCGATCGAGCCGATCAGGACGACCCTCGGCGCGGGCGCCGCGGCCAGCAGCGGCCGGAGACCCTCGACGAGCACGGTGGTGCCGAAGTAGTTGACCTTCACCGTGACCTCGCTCGGCGCCGAGAGTCCGGCACACGTGACCAGGCCGTCGAGCACCCCGTCGCAGGCCTCGGCGATCGCGGCGATCGCGCCGGAGCGCCCGGCGGGCGTGGCGAGGTCGGCCTCGATGTCGGCGCCGCGCAGGTCCACGCCGATCACCCGGTCACCCTGCTTGGTGAGGCGCTCGCGGACGGCCGCGCCGATCCCCGATCCGGCTCCGGTGACGACGATGGTGCGGGACATGGGGCCTCCTGGACGACGGGGTGGGGGCGGCGCCGGTCGGCGCCGTTGCGAGGCTAGGTCGCCGCCCCCGGGCCCGCCAGGGGCCTCCCGACCATCGGGAGGGTCGCCGTCAGCCCTCCGCGGACGTCCGACCGAGGTCGCCGAGCAGCAGCCGACAGGCGAGGCGGATGTCGCCCTCGGCCTCGGCCGCGGTGACGTGGCCGTTCAGCTCGGAGGTGAGCACGCCGTACCAGGTCTGCTCGATCAGCCGGACCAGGCGCAGGTCGTGCCGGCTCGGGCGGTCGATGCCCGCGGCCTTGAGGATCACGTCGCCGAACGCCGCGTCCACGGCCAGCGAGGGTGTGTCGCCCGCGACCGTCGCGTTGTTGGAGTGCAGCATCGCGTGCGCCAGCAGCGGGCGCTGCATCATCCGTCGGCCCGTCTCCACCAGCAGCGCGGCGATCGCCTCGGACGGCTCCCCGCCCGGCGCGACGGGGCGCACCGCGAGGTCCATCCGCTCGACGAGGCCCCGCAGCACCTGGGTGAACAGGATCGTCTTGGAGGGGAAGTAGCGGTACATCGTGGCGAGGGCGACCCCGGCGTCCTTGGCCACGTCGACCATCTGGATGCCGTCCAGGCCGTGCTCGGCCCCGTGCTCCGCGGCGGCGCGCAGGATCCGCTCGTACCGGTCCTTCTGCCCCTCCGAGCTCGGCAGCGCCGGTGCACGGCTCTCGGCGACTCGCGGCACGCTTCCTCCTACGGCTGACGGCTCACTGGACGGGTGTCCAGATTGTGGCGTGAGTCACGATCTTGCGCCAGGGGTCGGTACGACGGCGACGGCGCCGTCCGGTCAGCGGGACACCTCGATTCTCCACCACCGGCGGCTTCCGATGAGTGGGATCGCGCCGAGCCTCGTGCGGCGACCCCGCGCAGACTCGATCGCGACCCGGCGGAGGGCCGATCGGCACCGGCCCGGCCCTCGGCGGGAGCAGTCGCAGAGAAGACGAGGAGCCCACGATGAGCGCCGACCAGGTCCGGATGATCGAGGCTGACGCCGCACCCACCCGCTACGCCCGCGGCTGGCACTGCCTGGGCCTGGCCCGCGACTTCGCCGACGGGAAACCGCACCAGGTGATGGCGTTCGGCACCAAGCTGGTGGTCTGGTCCGACACCCAGGGCGACCTCAAGGTCCTGGACGGGTACTGCCGGCACATGGGCGGCGACCTGACCCAGGGCACCGTCAAGGGCGACCACATCGCGTGCCCGTTCCACGACTGGCGGTGGGGCGGCGACGGCCGCTGCAAGGAGATCCCGTACGCCCGGCGGGTGCCGCTGCGCGCCCGCACCGCGACGTGGCCGACGATGGTCCAGGACGGGATGCTCTTCGTCTGGAACGACCCCGAGGGCAACCGGCCGCCGGCCGACGTGACGATCCCCCGGATCGAGGCCTACGAGAGCGACCGGTACACCGACTGGCTCTGGTACACGACCGTCATCGAGGGCTCGAACTGCCGC
This sequence comes from Nocardioides sp. YIM 152588, assembly GCF_040191335.1. Lineage (NCBI taxonomy): Bacteria > Bacillati > Actinomycetota > Actinomycetes > Propionibacteriales > Nocardioidaceae > Nocardioides > Nocardioides sp. YIM 152588. Next base: position 41,751 of record NZ_JBEGDJ010000010.1, read on the forward strand.
GAGATCGTAGACAACGTCGTGGACATGGCGCACTTCTTCTACGTGCACTACTCGTTCCCGACGTACTTCAAGAACATCTTCGAGGGCCACACCGCCACCCAGATCATGAACGGCGAGGGCCGTGAGGACGTGCGCCCCACCAAGCCGGGCGCCGGTCCGGTCGCCCTCGGCCAGTCGTCGGTCGCGGCGTACCACGGCCCGTCGTTCATGATCGACGACCTCACGTACCACTACGAGGACGGCGACGTGCACACCATCCTCATCAACTGCCACTACCCGATCGACGCGAACTCGTTCGTGCTCCAGTACGGGATCATGGTCGAGAAGGCCGACCACCTCGAGGACCCGGACCTCACGGCACGCAAGCTGGGCGCGTTCACCAAGTTCGGCTTCGAGCAGGACGTGGCGATCTGGAAGAACAAGGCGACGATCGACAACCCGCTGCTGTGCGAGGAGGACGGGCCGGTCTACCAGCTGCGCCGGTGGTACCAGCAGTTCTACGTCGACGCCGCTGACGTGACGGACGAGATGACCGAGCGCTTCGAGTTCGAGATCGACACCACCAAGCCGAACGAGGCATGGCGGCGCGAGGTCGCGGAGATCATGGCGGCCCGGGCGGCGTACGCCGAGGCGAAGGCGGCCGGCGCCGCGTCCACCGCGGGCGCCTGACGTGGGCGCGCGGCCGGTCGTCCGACCCGACGTCCGTCTCGACGACGGACCGATGACCCCGGTCGACTGCACCACCTGCGGCGCGCGGGTCGAGGTCCGCAAGTCCAGCTGGGACCAGACGTCGATCCAGTGGGACGCCGCGTCGCGGGAGTCCTGCTTGGAGCGCCGGGCGGCCTCACCACGCCCGGGCCCCAACGGCGCCGCCTTCCGCGGGTGCGCCGCGCTGCGCGCCGCGGTGCGCGAGGCGGCCGTCGCCGGTGCGCTGCCGGTCCAGGACACCGACGACCTCCGGACGAACCCGGCCCCGCAGGAGGCGCACCCGTGACCGGCACCTCGACCGACACCTCGCTCGACACCTCGATCGGCACCTCGATTGACGCGGAGCGGTACGGCCCCTGGGCCGTCATCGCCGGCGGCTCCGAGGGGGTCGGCGCGTCGTTCGCCCACCGGCTCGCGGAGGCGGGGGTGAACCTGGTGCTGGTGGCCCGCAAGCCCGGGCCGCTCGAGTCGACGGCCGCGTCGGTCCGGGCGCTCGGGGTCGAGGTGCGCACGCTGTCGCTCGACCTCACCGACGCCGCGTCGGTCGACCGGCTGGCGGACGCCACCGCCGACCTCGAGGTCGGCCTGCTGATCTACAACGCCGGCGCCAACTCCTACGGGAAGCGGTTCCTGGACGGCGAGCTGGACGGCTTCCGGGGCGTCATCGACCTCAACGTGACCACGCCGCTGGCCCTGGTGCACCACTACGGCCGCCTGATGCGGACGCGCGGGCGCGGCGGGATCGTGCTGGTCGGCTCGCTGGCCGGCTACCTGGGCACGGCCCGCGAGGGCGTGTACGGCGCCGCCAAGGCGTTCGGCCGGATCTTCGCCGAGGGGCTGTGGCTGGAGCTGCGCGACCACGGCGTCGACGTGCTGGAGCTGGTGCTCGGCGTGACCCGCACGCCGGCCATGGAGCGGGCCGGGCTCGACTTCGACCTGCCCGGCCTCGTCGTCGGCGAGCCGGACGCGATCGCCCGCGAGGGGCTGGCCGAGCTCGGCGACGGCCCGGTGCACGTGATCTCCGGCAACGAGAGGATCGTCGCGCTGCGCAGCGACCTCGACCGCGCGAAGCTGGTGCTCGGCGCGCACGAGGCGATGAGGCGCCTCATGCCCGAGGACTGAGGCGCGGCGCGACCCGGCCGGACCGTGACCGGGTCGTGTGCCTGAGACCTACGCATGGGGAGGCGTCAGGCACACGACCCGGCCCTCGCGCCGGCACCCCGACTCAGACCCAGGCCCAGCGGACCTTCACGCTGCGGTCGTGGTTGACGTCCCGGATGCGGCGCACCGCGCGCAGGATGCTGCGGTACCGCTCCACCATCTCCTCGCCCGTGATCCGGTCGACGATCAGCACGGTCCACGGGATCAGGCCGAGGAAGCGCGCCGCGACGACCAGCACGGCGAGCGCCAGGAGCAGGGGCAGCTCGACGGAGAAGAGCGCGACGGCCAGCACGACCACGAGCAGGGGCGCCAGCACCAGCACGGCGATCCAGGCGGCCAGGCCGAACAGGATGCCGGCGAGGTCGTCCCCGTCGAGCGGTCCGGCCAGCGTGGCGTGCTCACGCAGCGTGTCCGGCTTCATCACGCGCGCCCGCGGGCGCCACGGCAGCGCGCGGACGTCCAGCATGGCGGTCTCGATCACGGTTCTCCCCCAGGCGGCACGGCGGCGGTACGGCGGCGCGCAGGCGCCGCCCGCGGAGACTAACCCGCGGGTGCGGCCGGTCCCGAGCCCGACGCGCTCAGGCGCGCTCGTGCGCGCTCAGACGCGGGCGAGCGCCTGCGGCGCGCGCGCCACGCGGCTGCGTCGCCCGCCGACCGGCTCGAAGGTCGGGAAGAGCGCGCGGGTGACCTGGCGGGCGGCGTCCAGCACGAGCGGCGCGATCCGCTCCAGCGGCGTGCCGGTGTCGCCGACCAGCGAGATCGCGGCGACCGGCCCGTCGGGGCCGCGGACGGCCGCGGCGGCGCAGGCGATGTCGCTGAAGCACTCGCCGCGCTCGAACGCGAGGCCGTGGCGGTCGCGGATCCGGATGAGCTCCCGGTGCAGGGTGGCGATGTCGCAGATCGTGCGGTCGGTCTTCGGGCCCAGCGCGGGCTGGATCTGCACGTCGACGTCCTCGGCCGGCAGCCAGGCGAGCATCGCCTTGCCGAGCGCGGTGGAGTGGGCGGGCGCCGTACCGCCCACGCGGGAGGGGATGCCGCCGGCGAACCGGCCGCCCATCTTGTCCAGGTACCGGATCTCGGAGCCCTCCAGCACCGCGAGGTGGACGACCAGGCCGGTCCGGACCAGCAGCTCGTGGAGCGGTGCGGCCGCGGCCTCGCGCAGCTCCAGGTGGTTGCCGCCGGTGCCGCCCAGGCCCAGCGACCGGGCTCCGAGGCCGTAGCCGACCGAGGAGTGCGAGAGCCAGTGCAGCCGGACCAGCTGGTCGAGGATCCGGTGCGCGGTGGACCGCGGCAGGTGGGTGGCCCGGGAGACCTGCTCGAGGGTCAGCCGGGTGCTCGGCGTGGCGAACGCGTCGAGGATCAGCGTCATCCGCTCCACCATCGACGGCGGCAGCGCCCGCTCGTCCCCGACCCGGGACGCCCCAGCACCCGTCGTCCGCTTACCCTCGACCGCCAGCACCGACATCGGAGGCCCTCCACTTCCCTAAAACTGAAATCGTTTCTGGTTTTGAAGTTACCACGGTCACACGTGGATCCGTCAACGAACTCCCCCGAAGTCGCCTCCCGACCACCGGGAGAGGGCCTCCACCCAGCGCCCGCGCCGGGTACGAAGGACGCATGAGGATCGGGATCGTCAGCCCCGTCACCACCCGGATCCCGGGCGTGGCCAACGCCTGGGAGGCGTCCGCCGGCATCGCCGACCTGGCCCGGATCGCCGCGCGGGCCGACCGGCTCGGCTTCGACCACCTGACGTGCAGCGAGCACGTCGCCGTGCCGACCGCCGTCGCAGAGACCCGCGGCGCGACGTACTGGGACCCGCTGGCCACGTTCGGCTACCTCGCCGCGCACACGACCCGGATCCGGCTCGCCACCCAGGTGCTGGTGCTCGGCTACCACCACCCGCTCGCGATCGCGAAGCGCTACGGCACCCTCGACGCGATCAGCGGCGGCCGGCTCGTGCTCGGCGTCGGCGTCGGGTCGCTGCGCGAGGAGTTCGACCTGCTGGGGGCCGCGTGGGACGGCCGGGGCGGGCGCGCCGACGACGCCATGCGGGCGCTGCGGGCGGCGCTCGGGCAGCGGACCCCGTCGTACGACGGCCCGCACTACGCCTTCGACGACCTGGTCGTCGAGCCGCACGCCGTACAGCCGTCGGTGCCGCTGTGGGTCGGCGGCCAGGGCGCGCGCTCGCTGCGTCGCGCGATCGAGCTGGGCGACGGCTGGGTGCCGTTCGGCCGGCTGGCCGACCTGGCCGCGCTGCTCGCCGACGAGGACCTGCCCGACGGGTTCGAGGTGGTGCTCGGCGCCGGCCGGCCGCTCGATCCGACCGGCGAGCCCGGCGCCACCCAGGAGCGCCTCGGCCGCGTGGCCGAGGCCGGCGCGACGGTCGTCAGCGTCACCGTGCGGGCCGCCTCGCCGGAGCACTACTGCGAGCAGCTCGCGGCGCTCGCCGGCCTGGCCGGGCTGGACCGGTCCACCGGCGCGGCCGGCCTCGCGGGGGCGGCGCCCTCGGCGCGGTGACCCCGGTCACCCGGAACGGGGCTCGGCGGCCGTAGGGTCGGCCCATGCTGCTCGCGCTCGGAGACCGCCGCCCCGCCATCGACCCGGCCGCCTGGATCGCCCCCAATGCGACCGTCGCCGGCGACGTCACGATCGCCGCCGAGGCCTCGCTCTGGTACGGCGTCGTGGCCCGCGCCGACATGGAGTCGATCGAGATCGGCGCCCGCAGCAACCTCCAGGACGGCTGCATGATGCACGCCGACCCGGGCTTCCCGCTGCGCGTCGGCGCCGGCGTCTCGGTCGGCCACGGCGCGATCCTGCACGGCGCGACCATCGAGGACGACGTGCTGATCGGGATGGGCGCGATCGTGATGAACGGCGCCGTGATCGGCGCCGGCAGCGTGGTCGGCGCCGGCGCGTGCGTCGCCGAGGGCACCGTGGTGCCGCCGCGCTCGCTGGTGGTCGGCGTGCCGGCCAAGGTGGTCAAGGAGACCAGCGACGAGCACGTGGCCGGCATCCGGCTCAACGCCGACGCCTACGTCGACCTCGCCGTGCAGCACCGGGGCGCCACGCCGGCCTGACGCCGCCCCGGGGGCGGGTCGTGTGCCTGAGACCCGCCCATGAGTCGTTCTCAGGCACACGACCCCTCCCCGGCGCGGTCACACCGGGCCGGACCGGGCGCCGCGGATCCCGTGGACGCCCGCCCGTGCGCGTGCTTGTCTGGTCGGCGTGAACGGGATCGTCGAGGCCGACTACCTCGTCGTCGGCGCGGGCGCCGCCGGGATGGCGTTCGTCGACGGCGTCCTCGCGCACGGCGACCGGGACGTCCGGGTCGCCCTCGTCGACCGCCGGCACGCCCCCGGCGGGCACTGGCTGGCGGCGTACCCGTTCGTCCGGCTGCACCAGGCCTCCGCCTTCTACGGCGTCGCATCCACCCTCCTCGGCGGCGGCCGGATCCAGCAGCACGGGCCGGAGAAGGGGCTCCACGAGCGCGCCGACCAGCCGACCATCTGCGCCTACTACGCCGACCTGCTGGACGGCTGGCGCGCCTCGGGCGAGGTCGAGTTCTTCGGCGGCAGCGAGTACCTGGGGGACCGCACGTTCCGGTCCCGGCTGACGGGGCGGGTGACCGGCGTTCCGGAGCACTGCCGCGTCGTCGACGCCACCTACCTGGCGCCCGACATCCCGTCCGAGGCGCCGAGCAGGTTCGCGTCCGCGGAGGGCGCCCGGGTGGTGCCGGTCAACGCCCTGGCCGGCGTCGAGGACGCGCCCAGCCAGTACGTGGTCGTCGGCTCGGGCAAGACCGCGACGGACGCCTGCGTGTGGCTGCTCGGCAACGGCGTCGACCCCGACGCGATCTGCTGGGTCCGCCCCCGCGACCCCTGGATGCTCAACCGCGCGGTGGTCCAGCCCGACCCGGCCGTCTTCCTCTCCATGGCCGCCACCACGATGGAGCGCGCCGGCGGGGCCGCCTCGGTCTCCGAGTTCTTCCTCAGCCTCGAGGGCGACGGCGTCCTCCACCGCATCGACCGCTCCGTCGACCCCACGATGGCGCGGGTGCCGACGCTGGCGGCGTGGGAGCTCGACCTGCTCCGCAGCATCGAGAACGTGGCCCGCCTCGGCCACATCACCACCGTGCACCGCGGCCGGCTCGAGCTCGAGGGCGGTTCGGTCGCGCTCGCCGACAACGCGCTGGTCGTCGACTGCGCCGCCGAGGGGCTGCGGATGCCGCCGATGGTCCCGATCTGGCAACCCGACGTGGTCACGCCCCAGCTGGTCCGCGCCGGGTTCCCGTGCTTCGGCGCGGCGCTGTGCGGGTACGTCGAGGCGACCCGCCCCGCGGGCCCCGACGGCGACGCGGAGAAGAATCGGGTGTGCCGGCCGTCGCCGTACGCGAGCAGCCGCGAGGAGTGGATCCGCGCCAACGTGATCGGCACCCGCAACGCGGCCGCGTTCGGCGCCGAGCCGGACATCGCCGAGTGGGCGGCCCGGGTCCCGCTCAACCCGGCCCGGATCGCGCCCGGCACCGAGCACACGCCCGCGCTCGACGACGCCCTGGAGCGGCTGGCGCGCTTCACCCCGACCGGGCTGGCCCGGCTCGCCGAGCTGATCGCCTGAAGCCACTCGCCTCCCGGGCGGCGCGCTGGCAGAGTCGGGCCCATGATCCTGATCTGCGTGAAGTGGAAGGTGAAGCCCGAGCACGCCGAGGCGTGGCCGGAGATCACCCGCGAGTTCACCGAGGCCACCCGGGCCGAGCCGGGCAACCGGTTCTTCGAGTGGTCGCGCAGCATCGACGACCCGACCGAGTACGTCCTGATCGAGGGGTTCGACGACGACGCGGCCGTCCCGCACGTCACCTCGGACCACTTCAAGAAGGCGACCGCGGAGCTGCCGCAGTACGTCGCGGAGACCCCGCTGATCCGCAACCTGCAGGGGCAGCCGGAGGAGTGGGACGAGCTCGCGGAGTTCAAGGCCTGACCGGCCCCCCACGGGCGCCTCGGTTTCGAGGCTCGGCGCCGGGGCGCCTCGCACCTCAACCAGCGGCGGTACGCCGTCAGGCGTGCGTGCCGCCGTCCACCCGCACCTCGGTGCCGGTCACGAACGCGGCGTCCGCGCTGGCCAGCATCGCCACCACCGACGCCACCGTCTCCGGCCCCGCGAACCCGCCGCCGATCGCCGGCAACAGCTTGCCGAACAGCCCGTAGTCGGCGTCGTCGGGCAGCCCGGGGCCGATGCTCTGGCCGCTGCGGCCGCTGCCGTCGGTCATCCCGGAGGAGATCGAGCCGGGCTGCACCGCGTTGAACCGGACGCCCCGGCCCGCGTACTCCACCGCCAGCGCGTGCGTCATCGCCTGCACGCCGCCCTTGCTGGCCGAGTACGCGGCCATGTACGGGTGCCCGAACGCGGCCGAGGTGGAGCTGAAGTTCACCACCGCCGGACCGTCGCCCTCGAGCAGCGCGGGGATCGCCTCGCGGACCACCAGGAACGTGCCGACCAGGTTGACCCGCAGCACCCGCTCGAAGTCGGCCAGCGACGTCTCGTGGGTGTGCGAGGAGCGCAGGATCCCCGCGGCGTTGACCAGCGCGTCCAGACCGCCGAGCGTCGCGACCGCCGACGCGACCCCGGTCACCACCGACGACTCGTCGGCCACGTCCAGCACCAGCGTCGTCAGCCGCTCGGTGTCGCCCGCCAGCTCCGCGGTGTGCGCCAGCCCGTCGCCGCTGACGTCGGCGGCCACGACGACGCCGCCCTCGGCCAGCAGGCGCAGCACCGTCGCCTGCCCGATCCCCGACCCGGCTCCGGTGACCAGCACCCGCCTGCCGTCGTACCGCTGCATCGTTGCCCCCTCGCTCGCGACCACGGCCATCCTGGACGTCATTGTGGCCGCGAGCCCGCCGGGGCGCAGCCGGTCAGTTGAGGACGACGATGCCGGCGTTGAGCGCGGTCGCGAAGCTGACCCAGGCCAGGTACGGCACCATCAGCCACCCGGCCACCCGGTCACGGCGCCAGAAGAGCACCAGCGTGACCGCCAGCGCGCACCAGAGGACGACGATCTCGGCCAGCGCCACGGCGTACCGGTCCGCGGAGAAGAAGAGCGGCGTCCACGCCAGGTTCAGCAGGAGCTGTACGCCGTAGGCGAGCTGCGCGCGGTCGAGGCCGGCGACCCGCCAGGTCCGCCACGCGGCAACGGCCATCAGCACGTACAGCACCGTCCAGGCGGGACCGAAGAGCCACGACGGCGGCGCGTAGGGCGGCAGGTCGAGCGCCGCGTAGGTGTCCTGCGCCGAGGACGCGGCGAGCCCGCCGAGCGCCGCGACGACCGCGACCGCGACGAGGTGGCCGAGCAGCACCAGCGCGCTGGCGCCCGACCCGGCCCGATGGGAGGTGTGACGGCTCTCGGCGTGCGTGGTCATGCCGTCCAGCCTTCCCCGACTCGGGGGCTCACAACCCCGACCGGTGTCAGGGGCGGGGCCAGGGGCGGCCGTCGCGCTCCTCGATGGAGGCGTTGAAGCGGCGCAGCAGGTCGGCGAGCTCCGCCACGTCGTCGGCCGGCCAGCCGCTCAGCACCTCGCTGAGGCCGGCCAGCTTCACCCGCCGGTCGTGGTCGAAGTGCTCGACCCCCAGCTCGGTCACCTCGAACTTCCGCGCCATCCCGCCATCCGGGTCGGGGATCCGGCGCAGGAGCCCGAGCTTCACCATCCGCGCGGTCTGCCGGTTGAGCGTGGAGGCATCCAGCCCGAACGCCTCGGAGAGCTGGCCGATCGACATCGGGCCCTCGAGCCGGAGCCGGCTCAGCAGCGTGTAGGCGGACTTGTCGAGGTGCAGGCCGTGGCCGCCGCCCATGGGTGAGAGGTGCCGGCCCAGGACCATGGCCTCGAACTCGATACCCCCGACGTCGCCGACGCGGGCGTCGCGCGTCGTTGCGTCCGTGCCGTTCATGGCCGGAACTGTAGCAACCACAAGTCGTGCATCGTGCAATCAATGTGTACGATGCACATCGTGACCCAGACCCTCCCCTCGAACGCAGAGCACACCGCTCCGAGCGTGTCCCCCGGGCGGATCGTCCTGGTGCTGGCGTTCGCTGGCATCACGGCCGCGATCACCCAGACGCTCGTGATCCCGATCGTCGGCGACCTCCCGCGCCTGCTCGACACCAGCGCCTCGAACGCGTCCTGGGTCGTCACCGCGACCCTGTTGACCGCCGCCGTCGCCACGCCCGTCAGCGGCCGGCTCGGCGACCTCTACGGGAAGCGCCGGATGATGCTCGTCTGCGCGCTGGTCCTGGTCGCCGGATCGGTGGTCGCCGCGACCGCCGGCGGCGTCACCGGGATGATCGTCGGCCGCGGCATGCAGGGCGTCGGCATGGGCCTGATCCCGCTCGGCATCAGCGCGATGCGCGACCTGATCCCCGCAGAGAGGCTGGGCACCTCGATCGCGCTGATGAGCGCCTCGATGGGCGTCGGCGGCGCGCTCGGCCTGCCGCTGGCGGCCACCATCGCCGAGCACGCCGACTGGCAGGCGCTGTTCTGGGTCGCCACCGCGATGGCCGCCATCGTCGCCGCCCTCATCTTCTTCCTGATCCCGGCCACGCCGGTCACCACCACGGGGCGCTTCGACCCGGTCGGCGCGATCGGCCTCGGCGCCGGTCTCGTCCTGCTGCTGCTCGGCGTCTCGAAGGGCGCCGACTGGGGCTGGACCAGCGGCGCGACGCTCGGCTGCCTGATCTCGGCCGTCGTCGTGCTCCTCGCCTGGGGCGCCTTCGAGCTGCGCATCGCCGACCCGCTGGTCGACCTGCGGGTGACGGCTCGCCCGGTCGTGCTGCTCACCAACGCGGCGTCGCTGGTGATCGGCTTCTCGATGTACGCCGCCGCCCTGATCGTCCCGCAGCTGATGCAGCTGCCCGCCGAGACCGGCTTCGGCCTCGGCCAGAGCATGGTCGAGATGGGCCTGTGGATGCTGCCCGGCGGCTTCATGATGATGTTCGTCGCCCCCTTCGGCGCGAGGATCTCCCACGCCCGCGGCCCCCGGGTCACCCTCGCGCTCGGCGCCACGGTGATCGCCATCGGCTACGCCAGCAGCGTCGCGCTGATGGGCACCGCCGGGGGCCTGCTGATCGCGGTCTGCGTGATCAACGGCGGCGTCGGCCTCGCCTACGGCGCCATGCCCGCCCTGATCATGGGCAGCGTGCCGCTCTCGGAGACGGCCTCGGCCAACAGCTTCAACACCCTGATGCGCTCGCTCGGCACCACCTTCGCCGGCGCCGTCGTGGGCGTCGTGCTCTCCCAGATGACGATGGAGCTGGGCCCCTACACGTTGCCGAGCGAGGCCGGCTTCCGCACCGGCCTGTGGATCGGCGCCGGCGTCGCGGTCGTCGCCGCGCTGATCGCGATCAGCATCCCCGCCTCCGCCAGCAGGAAGGCCGAGGAGAGCATCGAGCACGACCTCGACGAGGTCGAGGAGGTCGAGGCCCCCGGGCCGCACTGAGCGCGAACAGGGGCTCCGGGCAGGCCGAACAGGGGCTCAGGGCAGGCCGAACAGGGGCTCCGGGCGCGCCGAACCGGGGCTCCGGGCGCGCCGAACGGGGGCTCCGGGCGTACCCAACCGGGGCTCAGGGCAGCGTCCGACCAGGCCGGCGGCTCGCGCTGCCCCAAGCCCCGGCTCGCGCTGCCCCAAGCCCCGGCTCGCGCCGCCCCAAGCCCCGGCTCGCGCCGCCCCAAGTGCCTGTTCGCGCTGTCAGGGCAGCGGCTGCACCTCGGGGATGCCCCCGCCCAGCTCCGGCACCGCGGCGCGCAGCCGCCGCGTGTACGGGTGCTCGGGGCGGGTCAGCAGGTCGCGGGTGCGGCCCCGCTCGACGACGCGGCCGTCGTACATCACCAGGGACCGCTCGCAGAGCCGGTCCACCACCGCGAGGTCGTGGGTGATCAGCACCAGGGCCAGGCCGCGCTCGGCCCGGAGCCGGTCGAGCAGCTCGATGATCCGGGCCTGCACGGTCACGTCGAGGGCGCTGGTCGGCTCGTCGAGCACCAGCAGCCGGGGCTCGACGGCCAGCGCGCGGGCGATGCCGACCCGCTGCCGCTGACCGCCGGAGAGCTCGTGCGGGCGGCGCTGCGCGAGGCCCGGGTGGGACCGCGGGTCGAGGCCGACGTCGGCGAGCAGCTCGCGGACCCGGGCATCGCGGGCGGCGCGGCCACCGCGCAGCCCCTCGGCGATCGAGTCGCCGATGGTCATCCGCGGGTCCAGCGTCTCCACGCCGTCCTGGAAGACGGGCTGCACGCTGCGGCGGTACTCGCCCCGCTCGGCGCGGGACAGGCGGCCGAGCGGGGTGCCCGAGAAGCTCACCGTGCCGCCGCTGGGCGGGAGCAGGCCGAGGAGGGCGCGGGCCAGGGTGGACTTGCCCGAGCCGCTCTCCCCGACGATGCCGAGGGTGTCGCCGTCGCCGAGGGCGAGGTCGACGTCGTGCACGACCGTGGTCCGGCCGTAGGCCAGGGAGAGGCCGTCGGCCACCAGCCAGGGCTCGCTCATCGCGCCGCCTCCTCTTCCACGGGTCGCTCAGGCTCCGGATCGGCCGGGCGGATCACCGGCACCGCGTCGATCAGCTCACGCGTGTACGGCGACTCCGACTCGTGCAGCACGTGCTCGACGTCGCCCTCGTCGACGACCTCGCCGTCCTTCATCACCACGATCCGGTCCGCCACGGTGGAGACCAGCGCCAGGTCGTGGGAGACGAGTACGACGGCCAGCCCACGCTCCTCGCGCAGCCGCTGCAGCACGCCGATCACCTCGGCCTGGACGGTCACGTCGAGCGCGCTGGTCGGCTCGTCGGCGGCGATCACGGCGACCTCCAGCGCGACCGCGACGGCGATCGCGAACCGCTGCGCCTGGCCGCCGGAGACCTCGCTGGGGTAGCGGCGCAGGATCTCCTCGGGCAGCCGGACGCTGGCCAGGGCGCCGGCGATCCGCTCGCGCGCCTCGGCGCCGCGGACGCCGTGCCGCTTGAGCACGCGGCGGATCAGCGTGCCGAGCCGCATCGTCGGGTTGAGGGAGCCCTGCGGGCTCTGCATCACCAGCGCCACGCGGGAGCCGCGGATGTCGCGCAGCTCGCGCTCGTCGGCGAACAGCACGTCGCGGCCGTCGACGGTGACGCTGCCGGTGGTCACCGCCGGGGTGCCCGAGAGCAGCCCCAGCATGGCGCGCAGCAGCGTGGACTTGCCGGAGCCGGACTCACCGACGACGGCGACGCACTCGCCGGGTCGGACCTCGAGGCGCGGCATCGAGGAGACCTGGCGGCCGCCGTACCAGACGGTGAGGTCGCGGACCTCGACCAGCTCGGGGACCGACAGGTCGGGCAGCGGGGTGGTCGGCGTCATCGGTTGCCCCTCCTCGGGTCGAGCGCGTCGCGCAGCCCCTCGCCGAGCACGTTGAAGCAGAACGCGGTCACCAGGATCGCCAGGCCGGGGAAGGCGGCGACCCACCAGGCGGTGGAGAAGAGCGACTGGCCCTGCTGGACCATCAGGCCCCACTCGGCGGTCGGGTCCTGGGCGCCGAGGCCCAGGTAGGAGAGCGAGGCGGCGGTCAGGATCACGCCACCGGCGTCCAGCGAGAGCTGCACCAGCACCGGCGTCAGGGAGTTCGGCAGCACGTGCCGGGCCACGATCCGCCCGCGGGAGACCCCGAGGCAGCGGGCGGCGTCGACGTAGGCGCGGCCCCGGATCGTGGAGGCCATGGACGCCGACAGGCGGGTGTACCAGGGCCACCAGGTGGCCGCGATCGCGATGATCGCGGTGGTCACGCTGGGGCCGAGGATCAGCGCCAGCGCGGTGGAGAGCAGCAGCGCCGGGAAGGCGAGGAAGACGTCGGTGACGCGCATGATCACGTCGCGCAGCCAGCCGCCGGCGTACCCGGCGACGACGCCGAGGAAGACCCCGACCACCGCGGCGATCGCGAGCACCGCGGCGGCGATGGTGAGCGAGGTGCGGGCGCCGAAGAGGACCCGGCTGAGCACGTCGCGGCCGACCCGGTCGGTGCCGAACCAGTGCTCGGCGCTCGGGCCCTGGAGGGCCTCCAGCGAGTGGGTGGCGCTGCGCGCGTCGTCCGGGTACGGCGCCAGCCAGGGCGCGAGCACGGCGGCGGCGACGATCAGCAGCAGGACCACGGCGCCGACGGCGGCGAGGCGGTCGGCCCCGACGACGGCGACGACCCGGCGGGTCCAGCGGCCGCGGTAGGCCGGCTGCTCGACGTCGTGGGCGGGGTCGAGTGGGGGATGGACGCTCATGCGGCACGCACCCGGGGGTCGAGGGCGGTCTGGACGAGGTCGACGACCAGGTTGAGGAACACGTAGACCAGCGCGATCACCAGGGTGACGCCGGCGATCGCCGGGGCGTCGACGGAGCGGATCGCGTTCGCGGTGTAGGAGCCCAGCCCCGGCCAGTTGAAGATCGCCTCCACCAGGAAGCTGTTGACCAGGGAGTAGGCGAAGACCAGCGCGACCAGCGACAGCACCGGGCCGATCGCCGGGCGCAGCGAGAACCGGACCAGGACGGCGAGGCGGCCGAAGCCCATCGCCCGCTCCATCTCGGCGTGGTCCTGGTTGGACTCCTCCAGCAGCGCGGCCCGGGTCATCTGGGCCACGGCGCCGATCGGGTACGCCGCCAGCACGACCGCCGGGAGCACCAGGTGGTGCAGCGTGCTGACCAGGATCGGCCAGTTGCCGGTGATCAGCGCGTCCAGCGCGGTCAGGTTGGTGTAGACGGTCAGCGGGCTCGTCTGGTCCAGGGCCCGGTCGTACTCGCCCGCGGCGGGGAACCAGCCCAGCCGGGTGGCGAAGGTCAGCTGGATCGCCAGCGCCAGCAGGAAGACCGGCGCGGAGACCATCAGCATCGAGGAGAGCCGGACCGTGGTGTCGACCGGGCCGCGGCGGTAGCGGGCGGCGAGCACCCCGAGCGGGATGCCGACCACGACGGCGAGCAGCATCGCGGCGAGCACCAGCTCCAGGGACGCGGGCAGCGCCCGGCCGAGGTCGGAGGTGACCGCCTGCTGGGTGGTCAGGCTCTCGCCCAGGTCGCCCTGGGCGAGGGCCTGCAGGTAGTGCCAGAGCTGGACGGGGAGCGGCTGGTCCAGCCCCAGCCGCTCCCGGGCCTCGTCCAGCTGGGCCTGGCTGGCCCGCGCACCCTCCGCGGCGATCGCGGCGTCCCCGGGGACCTGACGTGCGATCAGGAAGGAGACGACGACCACGCCCAGGACCACGAGGACGGCCTGGCCGAGGCGGCGCAGAAGGTGGCGGGCCATCGGATCAGCCGGCGTTCGTCAGGTCGTGCACGAAGACGACGTTGGGGTAGGCCGGGTTGTCCACGTAGCCCTCGACCGAGTCGGCGAACGCGCGCTGGTAGTTCTGCACGAACAGCGGCTCGATCACGGCCTGCTCGGTGATCAGCTCGTCCTGCAGGTCGGCGTAGACCTGCGCGGCCTGCTCGGGGTCGGTGGCGGTGAGCACCGGCAGGCTGTCGATCTGCTCGTCGACCTGGGCGTCCTTCAGGTAGGTGAGGTTGAAGAACGGCTCGTCGGAGGAGCGGAAGATGTTCGCGAACCAGGAGTAGGCGTCGGCGTAGTCCGGGTACCAGTACATGACGAAGATGTCCTGGCGGTCGCCGGAGGTGGCCTGCTTCCACTGCGCGTTCCACTGCATCGGCTTCGCGTTGAGCTTGCCGCCGACCTCGGCCAGCGCCGAGCCGAGCAGCGTCACGAAGACCTGCTGGTCGTCGTCGCCCTGGGCGTAGGTGAGGCTGAGCTCGAGCGGGTTGCCCTCGTCGTACCCGGCCTCGGCGAGGAGGTCGCGGGCCGCGTCGACGTCGGCCTCGGAGACGTAGCCGGAGCCGGCGCCGAGCAGGCCCGCCGGCACGACGCCGTCGGCCTCGACCACGGCGCCGTCGAGCGCGGCGGTCAGGCCGGGGACGTCGGTGAGCAGCCGGACGGCCTGGCGCACCTTGACGTCGGCCAGCGGCCCGTCGGCGGTGTTGAACAGGGCGAGCAGGTTCTGGAACGACGGGGTCTCGGTGGTCTGGATCCCGTCGGTGGAGCCGGCCTGCTCGAACAGCTGCGGGCTGAGGCGCTCGACGTAGTCGACGTCGCCGGCCTGGAGCAGCTGCCAGGAGGTGGTCACCTCGGGGCTGACGCGGAACTCGACGGCCTCGTACTGGTCGTCCTCCCAGCCGCCCCAGTAGTCCTCGGCGGCCTCGAGCCGGAGCTCGTTCTCGGTGCCGGGGGCCCAGCTGTCGACGGTGTAGGGGCCGGTGCCCGCGTCGTTGCCCTCGTTGAACCACTCGCCGAGGTCGCCCTCGCCGGCCGCGTCCACGTCGTAGATGTAGGCGGCGTAGGCCGAGGAGGCGACCAGGTCCAGCGGCGTCGCGTAGTCGAGCGTGAAGACCAGCGTCCGCGCGTCGGTCGCCTCGATCTTCTTCACCGCGTCCCAGATGTACGCCGGCCCGCCGGCGAGCTCCATGGTGCGCTCGATGGCCTGCTTGGCGGCCTCGGCGTCCAGCGCCCGGCCGGTGTGGAAGGTGACGTCGTCGCGCAGCGTGAAGGTCCAGGTCAGGCCGTCCTCGCTGGTGGACCACTCGGTGGCCAGGCGGGGCTCGACCTCCTCGGTCTCCGCGTTGTAGAACGTCAGCGACTCGTAGAGGTTCTCCATCGCGATGATCTCGTTGGAGTACGACACGGCCGGGTCCCACTCGGTGACCACGTTGAGGTTGAAGGCGTAGACGAAGGTGCTGTCGGCACCCGCGCCACCCCCACCGCCGCCGCGGACCTCACCACCGCCGCAGGCGGTGACCAGGCTGAGCGACGTCAACGCGGCGGTGACGGCAAGGACTCTCTTCACGGTTGCTCCATTCTCGTTGGGCATGCTTCACACCCGACCCAGGGGGCCGGCAGCCTTGACGTGCACCCGGATCGCAGGTTCAGGGAGGTAGGACAGCGGGACCTCGGTCAGCTCGACGACGTCGACCTGGCTGGGCTCCGCGCCGGCCTGGATGGCGCGCTGGCAGGCGATCCGCTTGGCCTCCTCCAGCGCCTCGGCGCGGGCGGGGCCGGCGGGGACGATGGTCTCCCAGCGGCCGCTGGCCATCGCGATCGCGGCGCCGACGGCGTTGGCGACCTGGCCGTAGCGCGGGCGCAGCACGGTGCTCACGCCGGGCACGTCGTCGGGGACCAGGAACGACCCGCCGCCGACCGCGACCAGCGGCTGCGAGCTGCGGCCCAGGCTGACCTGGTCCACGGCCTCGGCGACCGACTCGTCGGTCTGGGCCAGCGCGTCCGACAGCAGCTTCCGTACGCCGTCGGCGCGGGACGCGTCGGTCCCCTCGATGCTCACGCGGCCCTCGACCAGGGCGGCGTCGGTGAGCGTGGCCACCTCGCCGCCGAACGAGAGGCCCTCGGTGCCCAGCGCGTAGCCGACCGAGTCCGGGCCGACGGTGACGTCGCCGGCCTCGCCGCGCACGCGGGTGCCGCCGCCGATGGCCAGGCCCAGGATGTCGGGCATCCGGAAGTTGGTGCGCACCCCGCCGATGTCGACGGCGAGCGCGGACTCCCGCGGGAAGCCGCCGACCAGGACGCCGAGGTCGCTGGACGTGCCGCCGACGTCGACCACGATCGCGTCGCTGACGCCGGAGAGGAACGCGGCGCCGCGCAGCGAGTTCGCGGGGCCCGAGCCGATGGTCAGCACCGGGTAGCGCGCGGCGTAGTCGGGCGCCATCAGGGTGCCGTCGTTCTGCGCGAAGTAGCTGGTGACCTCGAGCCCGTGGCCCTCCAGCACGGCGGCCAGGGCCTCGGTGACGCCCCGCGCGACGCCGTACAGGGCCGCGTTGAGGACGGCGGCGTTCTCGCGCTCGACGAGGCCGAGGCTGCCGATCTCGTGGCTGAGGGAGACCGGGACGTCGGCGCCGAGCCGGTCGGCGACCATCGTGGCCACCTCGAGCTCCTGCTCGCGGAAGGCGGGGCTGAAGACGCCGGTGACGGCGACCGCCTCGGCGCGGCCCTCGACCGAGTCGAGGAAGGCGGCGATGGCGTCGGTGTCCAGCGGGGCGATCGGGTAGCCGTCCACCAGGTGGCCGCCGCCGACGATGACCGAGTCCAGCAGCACGGCCTCGCGCAGGTCCGCGGGCCACGCCAGGAGCGGCGGCACGGCGGTGGTGGCCGGGGCGCCGAGGCGGACCACGGCGACCCGGCCGAGCGCGCGGCGCTCCAGGATCGCGTTGGTGGCGTGGGTGGTGCCGAGCATCACCCGGCCGACGCGGTCGCGCCGCGGGCCGAGCTCCTCGAGGACGGCGGCGACGGCGTTGCCGAGGCCGGTGGTCACGTCCGCGGTGGTCGCCTGCTTGGTCCAGGCGAGCACGGTGTTGGTCTCGTCGAGGACGACGGCGTCGGTGTGGGTGCCGCCGACGTCGATGCCGATCCGCAGGTCCCGCCCGTCCAGGCCCGCGGTGCCCACCGGGCTCGCGGGGTTGGGGGTCGCGTCGAGGTCAGGCACGGGGGGCTCCGATCGTGGTGCTGCCGATCTCCTCGACCGGGACGAAGTCGAGGTCGTAGCCGAAGGCGCGGGGGCCCGCGATCTCCAGGCCGCGGGGGGTGCGCCACAGCGGGTCGCAGGCCCAGGCCAGCACGCTGACCCGCTGGCCGTAGCGCAGTGACTCGGTGGAGATCGCCTGGGCGCTGGCGGTGTCGACGAGGGTGATCAGGTCCGGCACGCTGGCCAGCACCTCGCCCTCGTCGAGGACGACCAGGTTCTCGTTCTGGATCTCGACGCGGACCAGGCGGCCGCGGTCGGCGCCGGTGCCCTCGATGACGACCGAGCCGCGCACGAAGCCGCCGCCGGTGCGGCGCTCGATGTCGATGATCTTGCCGCTGACCAGCGAGCGCGCGTCGAGCGTCTCGACCAGCGCGGCCAGCGGGTCGCCGGCGCCGACGGTGGCCGAGCCGAGGGCGACGGCCTGGCTGACGGTGGCGTCGATGACGGCGCCGCGGCACTCGGCCGCGGTCAGCACGTAGTCGGCCATCAGCGAGTGCGCGCCGCTGGCGACGGCCGCGGCGCGGGCCAGCCGCTCGGACCACTCGCCGTCGACCGGGCGGATCACGCTGACGTTGCCGATCACGTCGGCGAGCACGATGAAGTTCACGGGCAGGCCGGCCACGTTCATGGAGACCATCTGCACCTCGGGGAAGGCGCGGCCCATGCCGTCGCAGTCGACCAGCGGCACGCCGAGCTGGGAGGCCCAGGCGACCGGGTGGACGCCGTTGGAGCCGCCGATCTCCGAGGACATCACCGCGTCGATGGGACGGCCCATGATCCGCTGGATCTCGGCGGCGAGGGCCACCACGTCCTGCTCGCTGGGGAGCATCTCGAGGGAGACGGTCGGGGCGCCGACGCCGGAGAGCGGCACCACGACGGCGTCGTCGGCGAGCTCGTCGAGCGTCACGACGGGCACGGGGCCGGACTTCTCGATCGCGCTGCGCGAGGTCAGGAGCCCGGTGTCGACGCTCCCGCCACCGCCGGTGCCGAGGATGGCGCACCCGCGGGCCAGGGCGTCGAGGTTGTCCGCGTTGATCTCGCGAACACGGGGATATGCGTGCATGTCAGCCATGCTCAGGGGCATTCCGGGGAACCTCAATGTCGTCTCATCACAATGATCGGGGCGCCCTTGTGGCCATGACACAATGCACCGGTGACAACGGTCGCAGACCTCCTGCACAGCGGCGCCCACCGGGGCCTGGTGTCCCTGTCCGGCCGGGACCTGGGTCACAGCCAGGACTCCCCCGAGGTGCGGGACGTCGCCGCGATCGGCGACCTCGCCGACGTCGCGGCGCCCGGCGCCGGCGCGCTGCTCGTGGTGCTGCCCAGCGCGCTGCGCGCCGCCGAGCCCTACGAGCTGGACGTGGCGGTGCGGCACTGCATCGAGCGCGACCACGCGGCCGTCGTCCTCGTCGGCCTGCACCAGCTGCCGGTGACCAGCGCCCGGCTGGCCGCGCGGGGCGGGCTCGCGGTGCTGTCGGTGCCGGCGGAGACCAACGTGGCCGAGCTGATCCTGTGGCTCAACCGGATGGTGCGCGGCGGCGCCGCCGACACCGTGGCGCGCGCCGAGGCCGCGCTGGCCGTGCTGGCGCGGTACGCCGACGCCGACACGGACCCCGACGCCGACCCGGCGGCGGGCAGCGCCGACGAGCTGGTCGCGGATCTCACCGCCGCGCTCGGGCAGGCGTTGGAGCTGCGCACGCCCGCGACCGACCGGGCGTGGGTGCCGCCGGCGCCCGGGTCACCCGGCGCGGTGCTGATCGGCGACCGGGTGGTCGGCGAGCTGGTCTGCCCGCCCGGCGACCACGCCGCGCGCCTGGTGCTGCCCGCGGCCGTGGCGGCGATCGGGACGCGGAAGCGGCGCGAGCTGGAGCGGGCGTTCGCACCGTCCCAGACCCGCGCGGAGCTGCTGGCGCAGATCGTGATGGCGGAGTCGACCCAGCTGACGGCGCTCGACGAGCAGGCGCGGCGGGTCGACTTCCCGGTCGACCTCAACCACGTCGCCGCGGCGCTGCGGTTCCGCCCCGACGGCGACCTCTCGGCCGAGGCGAGCCTGGCCGCGCAGCGGCGGCTGGTCGACCACGCGGAGATGCTCTGCCTGGAGCGGTTCCTGCCCCAGGAGACCTGGTGGCACGTCGCCCGGACCGGCGGCGGCCTGCTGATCGTGGCCAGCGACGACCTCGACGGCCCGTCGCTGACCCGGGTCGCCCGGGCCGGGCTGGAGGAGCTGCTGGCCGACCTCCGGCGCGAGGACGCGGAGGTGTACGTCGGCCTGGGCAGCGACCAGCGCGGCCTCGGCGGCCTGCGCCAGTCCGCGGCGGAGGCGCGCTCCGCGCTCGACCTGGCCCAGCAGACCGGCCGGGAGGGCGCCGTCACCACCCTCGACGTGACCGGGGTGCGCCGGGTGCTGGCGGACCTGTGGTCCTCGCCGCTGAGCCGCCGGATCGTCCGGGACATGCTGGCGCCGCTGGACGCGCTGGGGCCGGAGCGGTCGGCGCGCGCGATCGAGACGCTGTCGGCGTACCTGGACCACCAGTCGTCGCCGAAGCACGCCGCCGCGGCGCTGCACCTGCACCCGAACGCGGTCTCCTACCGGATGCAGAGGATCGAGGCGACGCTCGGCGTCGACCTCACCGACCCGGACGTGCGGTTCGGCCTGCACCTGGCCTGCCGGATGCGCGGCACGGAGCTGCTGGCGCCGGGCGGCGCGGGATGAGCGGCACCGCCGTGGAACGCTTGTAACACGCTGTCGCAGGCAAATAGAGCCGTCAGTCGAGCCGTACCCAATCGTGAGGATATAGAGAATATATGATTGACGATATATCTCCCGCCTCGCGACGGTGATCCGGCTGCGCCACCCGATGGGCGCGGTGCAGAGACAGGTTCTGCGACTCACCTCGCCCCGCTGTCCCCGGGGCGTGATCCCGACAAGGAGATACGGGTAGATGAGAGCAAGGAACAAGGTAGCCGCCGCACTCAGCGGCTCTGTCCTGATGGCGGGCGCCGCCGTCGTCACCACAGCCGTACCGGCCATGGCCGTCACGCCCACCGGTGGTTGCTGGGTGTACTCCGCCGTCGGCGGCTCGGCGGTGGACTCCACCGACACCAGCGCCGGTGAGCTCAGCAGCTCGCTCGCCTCCTGGGGCGCCGGCGCCGACTACGTCCTGACCACCAGCGGTGGCAGCACCGTGGGCGACACCCGCGACATGTCGCTGACGTTCAACACCGGTCCCAACAACGGTGGTCCGGCGGCCAGCGGTACCGCGTACTACTACTTCTCCGTCAACGGCACCAACCTCCCCCCGGTGACCAAGGCGTTCAACGCGCCCGGCTTCGCGGCGATCCCCGGCGACACCATCAACGGATCGTTCACGATCCCGGCCGGTGGCAACAACGACGTGGTCTTCCGCAAGGTCATCTACGACATCCCGTCGTTCACGCTGCGCGTCCAGTGCAACGGCCAGTCCAGCGGCACGACCGGCGCCACCGGCATCAACCCCGCCACGACCCCGATCGACACCAACGTGACCTCGAGCTTCAGCGCGTTCGCGGTGGCCACGGCGACCGTGGACGGCATCACCAACCAGAACGTCACCAACGCCGCCCGCGCCGGTGACGTGATCTCGTTCACCGGCTCGGACTTCACCTCGGACGGCACGGCCTCCGCGGAGCTGTGCGACGTCGGCGGCGGCGCCTGCGACGCGGCGAGCGCCACCACGTTCGCCGTGAGCGGCGGCACCGGCAGCGGTTCGGTCACCGTGCCGGCCGGTCTCACCGGCGCCAAGGTCCTCAAGCTGTCCCTCGGCGGCGAGGCGGGCACCCAGGCGATCACCCTCCTGGGCTCGCCCACCGTCCAGCTGAGCATCGCCGGTGGCGGCGCGGGCACCACGGTCCAGGTCACCGGCAGCAACTGGGACCCGAGCAAGTCGATCACCGTCGGCGGCTACCAGGCACTCGTGGGCGCACCGCCGCCGCCGGCCACCGCCGACACGCCCGTGCTGGCGACCACCTCGGCCACCGGCACGCTCTCCGCGTCCTTCACGGTCCAGGACTCCACCACCGCCTTCATCGGCGCGAGCCAGCGACCCGGCCCCGGAGCGATCTTCTCGGTCGCGGCGTTCACCTTCTCGGGCGACGCCTGCACCGCCAAGGAGGGCCTCGCCACCACCGGGGAGTGCTCGCTGCTCGAGGTGGTCACCCTGACCGTGACCGCGGGCGACCTGAAGATGTCCAAGAACGCCGGTGACGTCGCGATGAGCGGGATCACCCTCGACGGCACCGACCAGGTCTCCACCGGCTCGCTGCAGGACGTCAACGTGATGGACTACCGCGGTGGCGACCTCGGCTGGGCGCTGACGGCGAAGTTCTCCGGCCTCTCCGGCCCGGCGGACATCGCCCCGGACAAGCTGACCATCACCCCGGCCTGCGCCGCTGCCGCCAACAGCGACGACACGGTCACCACCGGGTCGCAGGCGGCGTTCGCGGACGACGCGACCGCGGTCGGCCTCTGCTCGGTGCTGGTGGGCGACCTCGGCGCCGACAACGTCAGCGGCGGCGACGTCGCCGCCGACGCCGACCTGCTGCTCGACCTGCTCATCAACCAGGCCGCCGGCGACTACACCGGCACGCTCACGCTCACGCTGTCGTGACCGTGACGACCCGGTGAGCGAGCAGTGATCACCGGTTGAGGTACCGGCCCGGGTGGGTGCCCACCGCACCCACCCGGGTCACCACCCCCACTTCCCCCACCGCACGAGGAGGACCGAGCAGATGACCGCCCCGCTCCGCACGTTCCGCGTCCTGGCTGCCGCGGTCCTGGCCGCCACCACCCTCCTCGGCACCACCCTCCTCGCGCCGCCCGCCGGCGCCACCGACAACGGAGCCTGGTCCGTCACCCCGACGCCACCGGCCGAGGGCGCGGCCGCGCCTCGCACGTACTTCGTGCTCGAGGGCGACCCGGGCTCGAAGATCAAGGACAAGGTCCGGATCCAGAACTGGACCAAGAAGCCGCTCACCTTCAAGCTCTACGGCGCCGACGGCTACAACACCGAGCGCGACGGCTTCTTCGCCCTCCGTGGCTACGAGGAGGAGATGGTCGACCTCGGCTCCTGGATCAAGCCGCTGACCAGCCAGGTCACCGTCTACGGCAAGACCCAGGTCGACGTGCCGATCACCATCAGGATCCCCCGCAACGCCTCCCCGGGCGACCACGTGGGTGGCGTCGTCGCGATGGACGTGGCGATCTCCTCCTCGGGCGACGAGGGCATCGACGTCGGCATCCAGCGCGCGGTCGGCTCCCGGATGTACGTGCGCGTCAGCGGCCCCGCCGCGCCCTCCCTGGAGGTGAGCGACGTCCGGCTCGACCACGACCGCGGCGCCTGGCCGTGGTCCGGCGAAGGCAGCGGCACCGTCACCTACACCGTGGAGAACACCGGCAACCTGCGGCTCTCCCCGACCGCCCTGATCACCCTCACCGGGCTCGCGGGCGTGGCCGACGAGGTCACCGTCGACCAGCTCGTGGACCTGCTCCCGGGCCAGCGGGCGACCCTCTCCCAGCCGGTCGCGCACGTCCCGTCCGCGGGCCGGGTCACCGCCGAGGTCGCGCTGACCACCGACGAGGGCGCCGGCGCCCGCGCCGACGCCTCCGCCTGGCTGGTCCCCTGGATCCCGCTCGCGCTCCTCGCCGCGATCCTGCTCGGCGCGCTCGGCTGGTGGCTGCACCGCCGCCGCACGGCGCCCGACCCGCTCGCGGGCGCCGAGGGCGCGCCGGTCATCACCGTCTCGGCCGGCCGGTGAGGGATGCCGTGCCCCGAGGACCCCTCCCACCCCGACGACGACCCGGCCGGCGACCCCTCGCCGCGGCGCTGGTCGCGCTCGCCGTGGTCGCGGCGCTCACCGCCCTCGGCGCCCCCGCCTCGGCCGACGACGCGACCCCGGACGGCGACGAGGCCGCCGCGCTGACCGGATCGGTGCTGCCCAACAACGCCGGCATCGGTGACCGGGTCGCGGTCTACAGCGCCGGCTGGGCCCCGGACACCCAGGTCCAGGCGGTGCTCTGCGGCGACCTGGCGATCGGCGGCTCCCAGGCCTGCGACCTGCCCCGCGCCGCCCTCGGCAGCGCGGACGACGAGGGCGTGGTGAGGCTCCAGCTGGCGCTCCAGCGCCCGCCGCGCCCGTGCCCGTGCGTGGTCCACCTGAGCCCCTTCTCCGGCGGGACCGAGGTCGTCGACGTGCCGATCAACGTCGCCGGCGTCCGGATGGGCACGCCGCCGGTGCGCGAGACGCCCGAGCCGGCCGACCTCACCATCGAGGGTGCCGTGGTCGACGGCGGCGGATCGGTGCTGCGCCGCCTGCTCGGCCTCGGCGGCGACGCGCGGGTCGTGATCACGATCAGCAACGACGGCGGGGTGGCCGGAGCGGTACCCGAGCTGCGCTACGGGTTCGGCTCCGGCGCCGTGGAGACCTCGGAGACCATGCTGCCGGGGGTCGTCGTCCCCGCCGGCGAGAGCCGCGAGGTGATGCTCGACGTCGACGTTCCGGTCGCCGCCGTCGGCACCCAGATGGCCGTCGTCGGCTGGGCCGACCGCACCGGGCTGCTGGTCGACGCCGAGTGGTCCACCGTCCCGTGGCTGGCGATCGTCCTGCTCCTGATCCCGCTCCCGGTCGGCCTGCTCTGGCACCGCGCCCGGCGCCGGCCGGCCGACGACGAGGGCCTGCCGCCCGCGCCGCCGGAGCCGACGTACCCGCTGCCCGACGTGGTGTACGTCGACGGCGTCGGCGGGCTGCTGGTCCGGCCCGGGGCGCTGCGCCGCTCGCAGCTGCGGCGGGTGGGCGGCCGGCTCAGCGCCGAGGACCTCGCGCTGCTCGCGGCCGGCGGCCGGGTCGACCCCCAGCCGGTCGGCCGCGGCGCTCCCGGCCCCGTCCCCCATGTCGTGACCGACCTGTCCCCCTGACGGTCGGCACCCCCAGAGCGGCGAGCCTCCCGCGTTACCTGTCAGCGCGGGAGGCTCGCTTCTGCCCCGGCCCGGCCGCCCGGGCCCACCGGGCACAGCACGTCCCCGCGCAGGCGGGTGAGCAGCGCCCAGCCGAGCAGGCCGACCGCCGCGACCTGCAGCAGCGGCTGGAGCGGCTCGAACCAGGTCAGCGCCCCCGACGTGCCGAGCAGCACCAGGACCAGCTTGTTGCAGACCGGGCAGCCCACGGCGAAGAAGGTGAGCGTGCCGCCGATCCAGCCGCGGGTGGCCGAGCGGTCGGGGCCGTCGCCCTCCGCACCGTCCGCGGCGACCGGCTCCCCGGGCACGCGGACGTAGGTGGCCACGACCAGCCCGGCGAGCACCGAGGAGGCCAGCAGCGCCGGCCAGGCCCACCACGTCGGCGGGATCTCGCGGGAGAAGACCGCGGTGTCGATGAGGTCGGTGGGCACCGCGACGGCGAGGGTGAAGCCCGCCGCGACGGCGGCCGCGGTCAGCCAGCGGCGCGCGGGCCAGCCGCGCATCCCCGCCAGCGCCACGCCGACGCCCACCCGCTCGTTCCCAGCACGCGCTCGCTCGTCCACGCCATCACCCTACGGAACCCCCGGTGGGGATCGGGAAGTCGGAGCGCTCGCAGGCGGCCACCCCGGCGCATCCGGCGAGCGCCTCGGCGCGGCCGCGCAGATCGGCGAGCACGTCGGCGACGGCCGGGTCCCCGGCCAGGTTCTGCAGCTCGAACGGGTCGGCGTCGCGGTCGTAGAGCTCCTCGAAGCCCTTCTGGCGCCGCAGGTAGGTGTAGCGCTCGGTGCGCACGCCCCGCCACTCCCACTGCCGGGACTCGCTCAGCCCGGTCTGGATCCGGCCGGCCTGGATCAACGACGTGGAGGAGAGCCGCCCGGTGCCGGCGATCGCCGGGCGCAGGCTCTCGCCGTCGGTGCGACCGAGCGCCCGGACGCCGTCCAGCAGCCCGGCGTAGTCGAGGATCGTCGGCGCGACGTCGACCAGCGTGGCCGGCTCCGTGGAGGCGCTGCCCGGGGCGATGCCCGGCCCGCGCATCAGCAGCGGGATCTGCAACGACTCCTGGTAGGGCTCGTTCTTGCCCTGCATGCGGTGCTCGCCGAGCAGGTAGCCGTTGTCGGAGAGGTAGATGACCACGGTGTTCTCCAGCTGGCCGGTGCGCGCGAGCGCGCGGATCACGCGGGCGTTCGCCTCGTCGACCGCCTGCAGCGTGCGCGCCCGGGCCCGGATCAGCGACCGCAGCTTCCCGGCCGACTGGACCGGTCGGCGCGCGATCACCCGCGGGTTCTTGTCCGACACGTCGCTCTCCCGGTACGACGCCTTGCCGGCCGTCCAGATGCCCAGGTCGCGGTAGCGCTTGCGGTGCCGGTCGGCGGGGCGCGGCGGCAGCCAGCCGGCGCCGTCCTCGGCGGCACCGCTGGCGTGCTTGCCCTTCCGGGTGTGCGGCGCGACGTGCGAGGCCCAGACGAAGAACGGTCGCCCGGCCGCGGAGAACCGCTCGATCCGGTCCACGGCCTGGTCGGCGACCACGTCGACGACGTACCGCTTCCGGTAGCGGCGCGGGTGCCCGTTGTTGAGGAACCGCGAGCCGTAGTAGGCGTAGGTGCCGCCGATGGTGGGCGACCAGTAGTCCCAGCCGTCCATCGCCGGAGCCTTGGCCGAGTAGCCGTTGAGGGTCTTGCCGATGAAGGCGGTGCGGTAGCCGCCCGCCTGCAGCCAGGCCGCCAGGTTGCTGTGCAGGTTCTTCCGGATGAAGGCGCTGTAGCCGCCGTAGGCGCCGGCGTTGGAGAGCACCCCGTTGTTGTGGCCGTACTCGCCGGTGACCAGCTCGGCCCGCGCCGGGCAGCACAGCGGGTGCGGGTTGATGGCGTCGGTGAAGTCGACGCCGGCGCGGCCGAGGAGCCGGCGCGTCCGCGGCATGAACCGCATCTCGGTGTCGGTCTGGTCGTCGGCGGTGATCAGTACGACGTTGGGCTGCTGGGTGGTCCGGCGCCCCGAGACGTCGAGCTCGATCGTGGTCCGCGGGCTGGGTCCGGTGGCGGTGGCGTCGTCACGCTCGGGCTGGCCGGCGGCCAGCGCGACCCCCGCACCGGCGGGTCCGTGGGCCAACGAGCCGATGAGGCCGAGGGCGACGAGGGGCACGAGTGCCCGGCGGGCGCGGCTGGCGATGAGGTGCTCCTGTGCGTGCTGCCGGGCGGGGCCACCGGCGTTCCGAGAAACCGACTCCCCCAGCGTCAGCACGGAGCAATCTACCGGCCCCGGCCCCGGCGGGGTCCGCCGCCTCGCGGTCAGCCGGTGGCGGCGGGGCGGAGCGCCGCGGCCAGCTCCCCCAGCGACCAGGGCGGGTGCCGGGCGTCGTCCCGGTAGGTCAGCATGGTCTCCTCGGGGCGGGAGAACCTGCCGACGTAACCGCCGGCGCCGACCAGCACCTCCCCGCTGATCCCCGCGGCCACGTCGCTGGCCAGGAAGGCGTACAGCTCGGCGACGTGCTCCGGGCCGGGCGGGTGCAGGGCGCCGTGCAGCATCAGGTCGTCCAGCAGCCCGCGCTCGTGGAGCCGTCGCACGCCGGCCTCGTAGTCGGGCCCCTCGGAGAGGCGGGTCCGGGCGCCGGGGCAGACCGCGTTGACCCGGACCCCGTGCTCGGCGAGCTCGGCGGCGAGCGCGTAGGTCAGGCTGTTCACCCCGCCCTTGCCGGCCGCGTAGCCGGTGCCGCCGAAGACGCCGGTGAACGCGTGCGAGCTGGTGGTGACGATCGCGCCGCGGCCGCGCTCGACCATCAGCGGCGCCACGGCCCGGCAGGCGACGAAGGTCGCTGTGAGGTGGCTGTCGACCAGCGCCTGCCAGTCCGCGAGGTCGAGGTCGAGGATCGAGGAGCCGGCCGGCTCGGCGATGCCCGCGCAGGTGACCAGCACGTCGGGCCCGCCGAAGCCGGCCGCGGCCTCGACCATCGCCTCCAGCACCGCGGGGTCGGCCGCGGAGCCCGCGACGCCGGACACGTCCGCGCCGGCCTCGGCCAGGTCCGCGAGCGCCGCGTCCAGGCGAGCCGGGTCGCGGCCGTTGATCACGACCCGGGCGCCGTGGCCCGCGAGCGAGCGCGCCACGGCCAGCCCGACGCCGCTGGTCGACCCCGTCACCAGCGCGACGCGGTCCTCGAGGGCGCGCGGCATCACCGGCGTACCCGCCCGGTCTCTCAGGCCTTGTGCGGGATCTGGTTGACCGTCCCGCCGTCCATCACGAACTCCGAGCCGGTGGCGTACGACGACTCGTCGCTGGCCAGGAAGAGCACGAACGCGGCGACCTCCTCCGGCTGGCCGGGGCGGCCGAGCGGGATCGGGATCATGTCGTCCGGGATGCCCTCGGTGATCGGGGTCTTGATCAGGCCGGGGTGCAGCGAGTTGACCCGGACGCCCTGGGATGCGAGCTCCATCGCGACCGACTTGGTCAGGCCGCGCAGGCCCCACTTGGAGGCGACGTAGCCGTGCGCCCAGGGGGTGCCGCGGAGTCCCTCGATCGAGGAGACGTTGACGATCGAGCCGCCGCCGTCGGCGATCAGCGCGTCGGCGCAGGCGCGCATGCCCAGGAACGGACCGGTCAGGTTCACGTCCAGGATGTGCTGCCACTTCTCTATCTTGAACCGCTGGAGCTGGCTGCCGTTGGCGATGCCGGCGTTGTTGACCAGGACGTCGAGGCGGCCGAACTCACCCGTCGCGACGGCGAGGGCCGCGGCCCAGTCCTCCTCGCTGGTGACGTCGAGGTGCACGTAGCGCGCGGCCTCGCCGAGCTCGTCGGCCAGCGCCTTGCCCTCGGCGTCGAGGATGTCGCCGATCACCACGCTCGCGCCCTCGGCGACCAGCGCCCGCGCGCTCGCGGCGCCGATCCCGCCGGAGCCGCCGGTCACCAGCGCCACCTTCCCTGCGACACGTCCCATGAAGTCTTCTCCTCGTGCTCTAGTTGGTGAGGGTGGTCGCGAAGATGCCCTTCGCGGTGTTGAACGGCAGGTCGAGCACCGTCCGGATGCCGGGCTCGGCGGCGACCACGTCGGGGATCGCGTTGACCACGCGGCCGGCGCCGGCCGCGATCGCCGCGTAGTTGTGGTCGCCCTTCGCGCTGGTCGGGCAGACCTCGACCCGGTACGACGGCTCCCCGGTGATCTCCACCCGGTAGGAGCCGCCCTCCTGGGCCGCCTGCGGCCAGTCGGGCCGCAGGTCAGGCCGCAGCCGCGTGGTGTGGTCGACGACGAGCACCTCGCGGCCGTCCACCACCCCGGCGATGACGAACCGCACCGCGGCCACGCCGCCCTTCGGGATGTGGCCGGCGGCGACGTCGAACGCCTCGGGCGCCGGCTCCTGCTCGAACCACTCGGTGATCCCGTCCAGCTCCAGGCCGAAGCCGGCGGCGAGCTGGCGCAGCGTGACGCCCCAGGCCGAGGAGAGCATGCCGGGCTGGAAGAGCATCGGCAGGTCGCCGGGCTCGCGACCGAAGCCCATCACGTCGAACATCACCGGCCCGCCGTCGTACGTGGCGTAGTCGGCGATCTCGGAGCAGCGGACCTGCTCGACCGACTGGCAGGTGGAGGCGATCGCGAACGGGAGCAGGTCGTTGGCCCAGCCCGGGTCGACGCCGCTGACGAAGAGGCTGACGCCGTGGTCCTGGCAGGCCTGCTCGATCGGCTCGATCATCGAGTCGGGCAGCAGGCCCCAGGGGTGGATCAGCGGCACGGGCGAGGTGGCGACGACGTTCGCCCCGGCCGCGAGGCACTTCTGCAGGTCGCCGAGCGCGTCGAAGAACCGGGTCTCGGCGAGCGCGCAGTAGACGACGCAGCCGGGCTCGAGCGCGAGCGCCGCGTCGAGGTCGTCGGTGGCCAGCACGCCGGTGACGACGTCCTCGCCGGCGAGCTCGCCGGCGTCCCGGCCGACCTTGGCCGGGTCGGAGACGACCAGCCCGACCAGCTCGAAGCGCGGGTCGGCGATCACCTGCCCGAGCGCGATCCGACCGACGTTCCCCGTCGCCACGTGCACGACCCGTACAGCCACCCGATCCTCCTCGACCCGTGGACGCGCGCCACCGGGCGCCGAACTAGACAGGTGTCCAGATTAGAACGTGTTCTATGCCGGATGCAAGGGGTCCCCGGCACGGCCCTTCGACCCTGGCCCCGCGCCGGCGGCCCGCCTAGCGTCGAGGAGACCGACCAACCAGGAGGCGACGATGGAGTCGACCACGGCCACGAGCACCACCGAGACCACCGCCACGACACCGACGGTGACCGTGCACAACTACGTGCGCGCCGAGTCGGACCACCAGATGCGCACCTACGTGGAGAAGTTCTCCTGCTTCGGGAGGCTCGCGCACGCCCGCGCCGCGTACGACGTGCACCACCAGGTGACGGTCCGCGCGCAGCGCGACACCCTCTACTCCTTCGGGGTCTTCGACCTGACCTCCCCGCCGACCGTGACGCTGCCCGACCCCGGGGAGCGCTACCAGTCGCTGATGGTGCTCAGCCAGGAGCACTCGATCACCGTCGAGCACGGCCCCGCGGAGGTCACGCTGACCGCCGAGGAGGTCGGCACCCGCTACGCGCTGCTGCTGGTGCGCACCTTCGTCGACCCGGGCGACCCCGACGACCTGGCCGCCGCCCACCGGCTCCAGGACGCCGTCGTGGTGGCGCAGGACGACCCCGGCCGCCTCGACCTGCCGGACTGGCCGCCCGAGGAGGTGGCGGCGGTCCGCAACACCGTCATGCAGGTCGCCTCGACCGTCGCCGACTCCACCCGCTGCTTCGGCCGCAAGGAGGAGCTCGACCCCGTCTACTGGCTGCTCGGCGCCGCGCTCGGCTGGGGCGGCCTGCCGGCGACCGAGGCGATCTACGAGAACGTCGTGCCCGAGCGCAACGACGGCGTCACGCCGCACACCCTCACGGTCGGCGACGTCCCGGTCGACGGCTTCTGGTCGGTCACCCTGTACGACGGCGAGGGCTGGATGCCGGTCAACGACCGCGACGCCTACTCGTTCAACAACCTCACCGCCCGGCGCGACGATGACGGCACGGTGACGATCCACTTCGGCGGCGACCCGGCTCAGCCCAACCACCTGCCGATCGTCCCCGGGTGGAACTACGTGGTCCGTCTCTACCGGCCGCGCGAGGAGGTCCGCTCCGGTGGCTGGCGGTTCCCGCCTCCGGTGCCCGTCGACGCCGACGCCGAGGCTCTCTAGGGCGCACCACCGGCGCGAGTCGGCAGAAACTTTCTGCCGACTCGCGAGGGTTCGGCGCCGAGTCGGCAGAAACTTTCTGCCGACTCGGCGCCCGACGGGTCGCCCGACCGGACTCCTCCACTCATCCCACCGCCCGCCGATAGGTGAGGCACGACAGGCATGAGGCGGAGGGGGTGCACCGATGGTGATGCACGACGAGCGGCCCGCGACGGACGACACCGCCGGCGCCGGCACGACCCGCGAGGCGGGCGGGCGCCGCTGGCCCGCGCGCATCGGCTGGACAGCGGCCGCGATCGCCACCGGATCGGCGCTCGGGCTCTCGGTGGTGCTCGGCGTCCGGCTCGACGAGCTCGCGGGCCTGCCCGAGTCCGCGCCCGTCGCCCCGGCGCCCGCCCCCGCACCGGCCCCCGTCGCCGCCGATCCCGCGGACTGGGCCGAGCCGGCCGGCGAGGAGCTGGCGCTGGCCGACACCGGGTCGATGGCCATCCCGGCCGACTTCCCGCTCAACCTGGGCCAGACCGCCGTCGACCCGGAGAGCGGCGAGGAGTTCGTCCCCACCCCGGGGCGCGACCTCGACGTGGTGCGCCCGGACCTGCTCTGCGGCATGCCGATCGGCGCGCCCGCGCCCGCCGACCACCTGGTCTCGGTCGGGCGCGACTTCGAGTGGGTCGACGCCCGCGAGCTGGTGCTCTTCGCGGACGCGGCCGAGGCGTCGGCGTACCTGGACGGGTTGCGGTCCGCGGTCGCCGACTGCCGCGTGGACCGGCGCCCCGGCGGCGCCGTCCGGCTGACGGAGCACCAGTACTCGACCGGCTACGACGACCTGTACTTCAGCGAGACCGCCACCGCCGGGGTCGGCGGTGGCGCCTACCAGCTCCTGCGCGTCGGCGCCGCCGTCCTCGTCCGCTACACCGGCGGCGACATGGGGGCGCCCGCGGAGGAGGAGTACCTCGCGTACCTCGCCGAGCAGAACCGGCCCATCGCCCTGCGCATGTGCCTGTTCACCGCGGCGGGGTGCAACTGAACCTGGTTCCGTCCAGGGAGGGAGCCTGGCGGCCGCCCCGTCGGAGGCGGGGCGGCCGCAAGGTCCGCTGAGTCCTCAGGCGTCGCGGCGGGCGGCCTGACGGGCCAGCTCGGTGCGGGCCAGCGCGTTCTTGTGCACCTCGTCGGGGCCGTCGGCGAACCGGAGCGTGCGGACGCCGGCGTACGCCGCCGCCAGGTCGAAGTCCTGGGAGAGCCCGCCGGCGCCGTGGGTCTGGATCGCCTTGTCCAGGATCCACTGCACGGTGGTCGGGGTGGCGATCTTGATCGCCTGGATCTCCGTGTGGGCGCCCTTGTTGCCGACGGTGTCCATCAGCCACGCGGTCTTGAGCACCAGCAGCCGCAGCTGCTCCAGCCGCACGCGCGACTCCGCGATCCAGTCCCGGACCACACCCTGGCGGGCCAGCGGCCTGCCGAACGCGACGCGGGACTCGGCGCGCTCGCACATCGCCTCGATCGCGCGCTCGGCGATGCCGATGGAGCGCATGCAGTGGTGGATCCGGCCCGGGCCGAGGCGCGCCTGGGCGATGGCGAAGCCGGCACCCTCCTCGCCGATCAGGTTGCTGACCGGGACGCGCACGTCGGTGAAGGTCATCTCGGCGTGGCCGCCGTGCTCGTGGTCGTCGTAGCCGAAGACCTCCATGCCGCGGTTGACCTCCAGGCCGGGGGTGTCGCGCGGGACGAGCACCATCGACTGCTGGCGGTGCCGGTCGGCGGTCGGGTCGGTCTTGCCCATCACGATGAAGATCCGGCAGTTCGGGTTCATCGCGCCGGTGATCCACCACTTGCGGCCGTTGATCACGTACTCGTCGCCGTCGCGGACGATCGAGGTGCCGATGTTGGTGGCGTCGGAGGAGGCGACGTCCGGCTCGGTCATCGCGAAGGCCGAGCGGATGGTGCCGTCGAGCAGCGGCTCGAGCCACTGCTCCTGCTGCTCGGCGTTGCCGAACATCTCCAGCACCTCCATGTTGCCCGTGTCGGGCGCCGCGCAGTTGAGCGCGGCGGGGGCCAGGTGCATGGAGCGGCCGGTCATCTCGGCGAGCGGGGCGTACTGGAGGTTGGTCAGGCCGCCGCCGTGGGGGTTGTCGGCGCCGGGCAGGAAGAGGTTCCACAGCCCGCGGCTGCGGGCCTCGGCGCGCAGGTCGCCCATCACCGGCGCGGAGTCCCAGGCCCACGGGTCGTCGAGCTTCCCGAGCTGCTCGTGGAAGACCGGCTCGGCCGGGTAGACGTGGGTGTCCATGAAGTCGCGGAGGGCGTCCTGCATCTCGAGGGTGCGGGCGTCGTGGGCGAAGTCCATCGGTTTCTCCTTCGTTGGAGGTGGTGCTGGGGGATGCCGGGGTCTGCTGGCGGCGCGCCGCTCAGGCGCCGCCGCCGAGCAGGACGCCGCCGTCGACGACGAGGGTCTGGCCGGTCATCCAGGCCGCGTCCTCGCTGAGCAGGAACGCCACGACGCTGCCGATGTCCTCGGGCACGCCGAGGCGCTTGAGCGGGTACGCCGCGGCGACCTGCTCCTCGCGGCCCTCGTAGAGCGCGGTGGCGAACTTGGTCTTGACCACGGCCGGGGCCACGGCGTTGACCCGGATGTCGGGGGCCAGCTCGACCGCCAGCTCCTCGGTCAGGTGGATCAGCATGGCCTTGCTGGCGCCGTACATCGCGATCCCGGGGGCGGGGCGCAGGCCGCCGATCGAGGCGACGTTGACCACCGAGCCGCCGTGCTCGGCCATCCACGCGCGGTGGGCCTGCTGGACCCACGCGAGCGCGGCGATGCAGTTGACCTCGACGATCTTGCGGGCGGCGCCGGCGTCGAGCTCCATGAGCGGGCCGTACGTCGGGTTGATGCCGGTGTTGTTGACCAGCAGGTCGAGGCTGCCGAAGGTCTCGATCGCGCGGGCGACGGTCTCGGCCTGGTGGTCGGTGTCGTCCGCGTGCCCGGCGACACCGAGCGCCACGTCGGGCCCGCCGAGGGTGGCGACCGCCTCGTCGAGCGCCTCCTGCTTGCGGCCGGTGACCACCACGCGGGCGCCCTCGGCCACCAACCGCTCCGCGATGCCCAGCCCGATCCCCCGACTGGCGCCGGTCACGATCGCGGTCCGCTTCTCGAACCGGGGGGCGGCGGGGGGCTGTGCGGTCATGCGGGAGCTCCTTTTCATACCATCTGGTCGGTATGTAGCATCGGGGGCGGCGCGGCGGCTGTCAAGGGCCGTCCGGCACCTGCGCGCGTCAGCGCGGCAGCAGGCTGGCGAGCAGCAGGTCGGCGTACTCCCGACCCAGCTCCTCGGCGCTCAGCGCGCCGTCGGGTCGCCACCACGCCGAGATGTGGTGGACGGCGCCGAAGTAGTAGTCGACGACCAGGTCAGGATCGACGTCGGCGCGGAACTCCCCGGCGGCCAGCCCGTCGGCGACCATCGCCCGGAACGTCTCGTGGTAGCGCCGGCGGGCGCGCCGCACCTCCGCCTGGCGGTCCGCGCCGAGCTGGTGCAGCGACCGGAAGAAGATCACCACGTCGGGCAGGTTCTCGATCACCGTGACCACCACGTCGGCCGCCGCGAGGCGGACCCGCTCGGCCACCGGCGCGTCCAGCGCCGCGAACCGCTCCAGGTTCTCCTGCTGGAGCCGGAGCACGCGGGCGTAGATCTCGTGCAGCAGGTCGTCCTTGGAGGAGAAGTAGTGGTACATCGCCCCCTTGGTCACCCCCGCCGCGGAGACCACGTCCTGCACCGAGGTCCGCTCGAACCCCTTCTCGGAGAAGAGCCGCACGGCGGTCTCGACCAGCCGCTCCGGCACGCTGAGGCCGTCGACGGTGGTCGGCGGGCGGCCGCGTCGGGGTGCGGTGGCGTCTGCCTCGACCTCGGACATACGGGGATCATACCGACTGGTCGGGATGTCGCCCGGTGGCGTAGTGCGGCGGTCACGGCCCGCGTCGGCCACGGCCGACGTCGGCCCTTGTCTGTGTGACCGACGCCACGTACCGTCTAAATGTCCGGACATCCGGACAGATCGGACGAACAGGAGAGACAGATGGCCACCGCCCAGCACTTCAACGTCCTCGTGATCGGCGCGGGCAGCGCCGGCGTCAGCGTCGCCGCCCGGCTGCGCCGCAAGGGGGTCGACCGGATCGGCCTCCTGGATCCGTCCGACACGCACTACTACCAGCCGCTGTTCACGCTGGTCGGCGCCGGCCGCGCCTCGGCGTCGGAGACGACCCGGCCGATGGCGAGCGTGATCCCCAAGGGCGTCGCCTGGGTGCAGGACGGCGCGGAGTCCGTGGATCCCGACGCCCACACGGTCACCACGACCAAGGGCGCGATCCTCGGGTACGACCAGCTCGTCGTCGCCCCCGGCATCCAGCTCGACTGGGACACCGTGCCCGGCATGTCGGAGGCGCTCACCACGGTCCCGGTCACGAGCAACTACCGCCTCGACCTGGCGCCGCGGACCTGGGCCAACATCCAGGCGATGACCTCCGGAACCGCGGTCTTCACCATGCCCTCGGCCCCGATCAAGTGCGCGGGTGCCCCGCAGAAGATCGCCTACCTGGCCTCGGACTACTGGCGCCAGCAGGGCGTGAACGACCGGATCCGGAAGGTGCTCGTGCTGCCGACGCCGGGGATGTTCGGCGTCCCGGTCTTCGCGAAGGAGCTCGAGCGCGTCGCCGCCCACTACGGGATCGAGGTGCGCTTCAACAGCGAGGCGGTCGAGATCGACGCCGACGGCCGCGGCGTCGTCGTGGCCGACAATGCCGCGGGGACCAAGGAGACCATCGACTACGACCTGCTGCACGTCGTACCGCCCCAGTCCGCGCCGGACTGGATCAAGGCGGGTCCGCTGGCGGCGGCCGACAACCCCGGCGGGTACGTCGAGGTCGACCAGTACACGCTCCAGCACACCCGCTACCCCGACGTGTTCTCGCTCGGCGACGCCGGCTCGACGCCCAACTCCAAGACCGGGGCGGCCGTGCGCCACCAGGCGCCGGTGCTGGTGGAGAACCTCCTCGCGCACCGCGCAGGTCGCCCGCTGGAGGCCCGGTACGACGGCTACGCCTCCTGCCCCCTGACCACCTCGCGCAACAAGGTGCTGCTGGCCGAGTTCGACTACACGATGGAGCCCCACCCCAGCTTCCCGCTGATCGACACCACCAAGGAGCGGCGGGACATGTGGTGGCTCAAGCGGACAGGCCTGCCGGCGATGTACTGGAACCTGATGTTGAAGGGCCTGGCCTGACGGGGTTCGTCGGAGCGGACGGGAGGGTCCCGGGTCGGGCCCGGCGGGTCGGGCCCGGGTCGTGTGCCTGTGACATCGGAATCCCGATGCCTGGGCCACACGACCCTGCCGAGGGCGACGCAGCGGCGGCAGGATGAGCCCGGGCACCCCGAGGAGGACGCCATGGCCGCTGACCCGCCGGGCACCGGAGTCCCGGCCGCTCTCGAGGGCGCCGCGCTGATCGCGTGGCACCTGGTCGCGACGCCGGTCATCGGCCGTCGGCGCCGGCGCTGGGGCACGGCCGGCACCGAGGCGACCGACGCGCTGGCGGGCGACGACCAGGTGCCCGATCCGCGCTGGTCCTACACGCTCGGCGTGGGCGTCGATGCCCCGCCGGAGTCGGTGTGGCCGTGGGTCGCCCAGGTCGGCCAGGGTCGGGGCGGCTTCTACACCTACGAGGCGCTGGAGAACCTGGTCGGCTGCCGGATCGAGAACACCGCGGAGGTCCTGCCCGAGCACCAGCACCCCGCCGTCGGCGACGAGATCCGCCTGCACCCCTCGACGCCGGCGCTGCGGGTGGCGGTCGCGGACCCTCCGTATGCCCTCGTGCTCGTCGGGTCGCCGGCCGAGGTCGGCGACGGGCGGAGCTGGGGGAGGTCCACCTGGCAGTTCGTGATCACCCCGGCCCCCGGCGGCGGGAGCCGACTGCTCACCCGGGGGCGCTACGACTACGGGCCGGACTGGCGGAGCCGCCTCGCCTTCGGGCGCTTCCCGATCGAGCCGATCTCCTTCGTGATGAGCCGCCGGATGATGCTGGAGATCAAGCGGCTCGCCGAGCGCAGGTGAGGCCGACTCCGTGGGTCGGCCTGTCCGCCGCGCAACGCACCACACGCCTGTGACCTGCTGTTTCATCGATTCTGACGATCGAACTCCAGTTCGTTTCCCGCGTACAATCGAGGTACGCCGCCACCGCTCCCGAAGGCCGCACGATGACCCTCCTTCCCGGTCCCACCACGCACCGCCTCACGCGTGCCGTAGCCGAGGCACGCGAAGCACTGGGGGCGGTGGTGGGCGCGCAGGCCAACTACCTGGGCACCCGGGAGAAGGAGGACCTGCTCACCGAGCTGGTCGCACTGGAGGCCCAGGTCGCCGAGCTCCGGCTGCGGACGATCGCCGGCGACGTCGCGGACGCGCACGGGGCCCGCGACGTGGCCGGGTGGCTCGCGCACCGCGCCAACGTGGAGATCGCCCGGCTGCGCCCCGAGGGCCGGCTGGCCGAGGCAATCGACCAGCGCTGGCCACACGTCGGGGCCGCGATGGCCACCGGACGCCTGTCACTGGACCAGGCCAAAACCATCGTGCATGCCCTCGACGCTCTGCCCGGGAGGGTCGGGGACGAGGTGCGGGCCGATGCCGAGGCGCGGCTGGTCGCACTCGGGACCGGCGAGGCCGCCGAGTGCGGCGGGCTCGGGATGCTGCCCCAGCACCTGCGCGTCCTGGGCCGGCGGGTGCTGGACGTGGTCGCCCCCGAGGTCGCCGAGGACGAGGAAGCCCGCCGCCTCCACGCCGAGGAGACCCACGCCCAGGCCGCCTTGTCGGTGCGGATGAGGCCGCTCGGCGACGGCGCCACCCGGGTCACCATGACCCTCCCCGACGCGACCGCCACCCGGCTGGCCACCTACCTTGACGCCCTCACGTCGCCCCGGACCACCGCGCCGGAGGTGGACCGGCTGCCCCGGCACCGGGTGCTCGGGCACGGGTTCTGCGCGCTGCTCGACCGCCTCGACCCCGCTACTCTGCCCGAGCACGGCGGCGACGCCACCACGGTCATGGTCACCGTCGGCCTGGAGGACCTGCAGAAGCGCCTCGGTGCCGCCGGCCTCCTCGACAGCGTGACCGCGGACGGGATCGGTCGGATCACCGCTGCCCACGCCCGCCGCCTGGCGTGCACCGCCAAGATCGTCCCCGCGGTCCTCGGCGGCACGTCGGAGGTCCTCGACCTCGGGCGCGGGCAACGGCTCTTCAACGCAGCCCAGCGCAAGGCGCTGAGGCTGCGTGACACCACCTGCCGCGCGGAAGGGTGCACGGTCCCGGCGACCTGGTGCGACGCCCACCACGAGACCGCGTGGTCACGCGGCGGCG
The DNA here is from genome assembly GCF_040191335.1 of Nocardioides sp. YIM 152588. Taxonomy (NCBI): domain Bacteria; kingdom Bacillati; phylum Actinomycetota; class Actinomycetes; order Propionibacteriales; family Nocardioidaceae; genus Nocardioides; species Nocardioides sp. YIM 152588. The sequence goes on from NZ_JBEGDJ010000010.1 coordinate 79,758, forward strand.
GCACGGACCTGGCCAACGCCGTCCTGCTGTGTGGGTTCCACCACCACCGGGCCCACGACACGGCGTTCGAGGCCGACCGGCTGCCCAACGGCGACCACCGCTACCACCGACGGCGGTGAGCCGAAGCCACCGCCCGCTCAGGCGACGCCAGGAACGGAGACAGCACGGACGGCATCCGCCAGCCCCTCGTACGGAACAGCCTCCGCGTAGGCCTGTACCGCTCGCAGGCCGAGCGACCGCTGGTCGATCCGCTGGACAACGTCGACCGGGAGAACATAGAAGTCCCACTGGCGGACGTCCAGCGGGTCGTAGGACGCGTGCACCTGGGCCGTCTGCACGCAGAACACGTAGACGTCTGCGTTGAAGGAAGGCTCACCCTCGCCGGTGAGTGGGTCCCAGGCGCGCGCCTTCAGCCCACCGAACCGGATGGTCGAGTGCCGAGCCTGACCCCAGGACTGGAGATAGGCGCTCGACTTCACCTCGATCCTGATGCCATCGGGCGACCGGACGTCGAACTCCTTCCACTCGGGCTGCACCTCCGTAGCCCCCACAGCGCGCGCCACAAGCCACTCCGCTAGCAGGCCGCGCGTCGTATTGGTCCGTAGGTCGCGCATGGCGTACCCCCAGAACTCCACGACGGTCGCATCCAGACCCCTGAACGTCTCGGTACCAGTCAAGGGGATGCCCTCGCCGGGCTCGATCCACGTGGTCACACGGGCGACCCTAGGGAGCGACCGGTCCAGCCACCGTCGTTTCGGTCGGATCACCCGCGACGGACAGGCTCATCGGGCGATGTCGCCGTACAGCTCCCGGTGCGCCTCGGCCGCGGCGGCCCAGGTGTAGCCGGCGGCCAGGAGCCGGCCCGCCTCCGGGTCGGGCGGCCGCCGCAGGGCGACCGACAACGCGGCCGCGAAGGAGGCAGGGTCGGTGCCGTAGCCGACGGCGTCGCCGAGCACCTCGCGCAGGACCGGCAGGTCGCGCGCCACCACCGGTACGCCGGCGGCCAGCGCCTCCAGCGCGGCCAGCCCGAAGCCCTCCTTGGTCGAGAGGAACGGCAGGGCCGCGGCCTCGGCGACCAGCGCCGGCAGCCTGTCGTCCTCGACCGGGCCGAGCACCTCCGGCTCGATGCCGAGCGCCTCGGCCCGCTCCTCGAACCGGGCCCGGTACTCGCGGTAGTCGAAGAGCGTCTCCCCACCGGCGAAGACCAGCCTCAGCCCCGGCGACTCGACACGCAGCAGGGCGAACGCCTCCAGCAGGTCCATGCTGCCCTTGCGGGGCTCGATGCCGCCGACGGCGAGCACGTACCGGCCGAGCCGCTCACGCCACTCGGCCCGGCCGGCCAGGTCCCCGGCCGCGGCGGCGAACCGGTCGGCGGCGACGCCGTTGGGGATCACCTCGGCGACCCGCCCGTAGCCGATCCGCACCTCCGCGGCCACGGCCTCCGAGACGCAGACCAGCCGGGCCGGCTCCCGCACGGCGCGCTCGTGGCAGGCCACCAGCTCCGGGGTGCGGAACGCGTCCAGGTGGTGCACGGTGCGCAGCAGCGGGCCCTCGGTGCGCAGCGCCGCGTTGGCGCTGATGCAGTCCTGCGCGTGCACGACGTCGTACGCCGACCGGACCGGCGCCAGCGCGTCGGCGAGGACCTCGATGGAGCGCAGGATGCGGCGGCCCACGTCCGCGTCGGGGTCGTCGAACGGGACGGCGTGCACGGTCACCGCCGGGTCGACCGGACGGAAGAAGGCGCGGTCCCCGCCGCGGCCGAGCGTCCAGACGTCGACCTCGACGCCCTGCGCGGCCAGCGCCTCGGCCAGGTGCAGGGTGTGCACGACGCCGCCGCGGGGGCGCGTCGAGTAGGTGAGCAGGGCGACCCTCACGGCAGGCCTCCCGGGTCGCCCGGTCGACGTGGGCGGGGTGGTTTCGAGGCTCGCTGCGCTCGCACCTCAACCACCGGTGGGCACCGGTAGGCCGCCGGGGTGAGCTCGGCCAGGTGGTGCAGCAGCCGCCGGGACCGGGCGATCTCGGCGCCCACGTCGAGCTCGGCGACGGCGAGGCCGCCCTTGGAGCCGGTCCGGGCCAGGATCTCGCCGCCGGGGCCGACCACCTTGGCCTGGCCGAGGAACCGCAGGCCGCCCATCACCCCGGTCTGGTTCGAGGAGACCCAGACGACCTGGTTCTCGGCGGCGCGGGCCTGGTCGTAGAGGTCGAAGAGCCGCGACTGCCGGTCCTGCGGCAGCCGCGAGGCGCGGTCGGTGACCGACGCCGGCCACGCGGAGAGGCAGGCGAGGACGTCGGCGCCGCCGAGGGCGAGGGTCCGGGCCGCCTCGGGGAAGGTCTTGTCGTAGTCGATCAGCATCCCCAGCCGCCCGACCGGGGTGTCGAAGGGCGCGAAGGTGTCGCCGGCGGCGTACACGAGGGACTCGCCGGCGGGCTGGTGCACCTTGCGGTGCCGCCCGAGCACGCCGTCGCCGGAGACGCAGACCGCGGCGTTGTAGAGCCGCTCCCCGCCGTCCGGCGCGACGGCCTCCTCGGAGTAGCCGAGGCAGACGACCATGTCACCGGCCATCGCCGCCACCCGCCGGATCTCGAACGAGTCCTCGGCGAGCCCGGGCGGCAGCGCGGCCGGGTCGGGGTGCCGCAGGTCGGAGAGGTACCCGCCGAGGGTGGCGTCGGGCAGCACCAGCAGCCCCACGCCGGCGGCGCGGGCGTCGGCGAGGATGCCCTCCAGCTTGGCCAGCGCCCGGTCGAGGTCGCGCCCGAAGTGGGCGGCGACCGCGCCGATCCGGACCGGCCCCACCGACCCCGCTCCCACTCAGCCCGCCACGGCCACGTCGAGCACCGACATGGCGTCGCGCCCCGAGCCGCCGCGCAGCAGCCGCACGATCTCGCCGGCGACGTGCTCGGCATCCCGCTCGATGCCGAGGAAGCGCCCCGACCCCCACGTGTGCAGCCACGGCAGCCCGAGGAAGTAGAGCCCCGGCGTCGCCGTGACGCCGCGGGTATGGGTGGGCCGACCGGAGCCGTCGAAGACGCCGACCCCGACCCAGCGGTAGTCGGGCCGGTAGCCGATCGCCCACACGATGCTGGTCACGCCGGCCTCGGCCAGGTCGAGCACGGCCGGCTCGACGTCGGGCTCCCACACCGGCGTGTACGACGACGCCGGCGGCGCCGCGATGCCCTCGGCCTCGATGTGGCGGTCGATGTCGCGGCAGATCGAGTTGTAGACCGCGTCGGCCCGGTCGAGGGCCTCGCGCACGGTCGGGGCGAAGGTCAGCCGGCCGCCGCCCGGCGCCTCCAGCCCGTCGAGCAGGCCGTAGAGCGCCATCCCCTCGGCCGCGAACTGGCGCAGGTCGATGTCGCGGCCGCCGTCGCGGCCGGTCACGTAGTGGTTGGTCTTCTCCCGCGCGGCCAGGCCGCCGGGGTACTGGGCGACCGCCGTGTCGTAGAGCCCCATGTCGGCCAGCCAGGTCATGCAGTCCCGGCCGCGGTAGAACCGCGCCACCCGCGGGGCGTCGCCGAGCGCGAGGTGCACCCGCCGGCCCGCCAGGTGCAGGTCCTCGGCGATCTGGGCGCCGGACTGCCCGGAGCCGACGACCAGCACCTCCCCGTCGGGGAGCCCGTCGGGGTTCCTGTACTCCGCCGAGTGCAGCTGCCGCACGCCCGGATCGATCGCGGCGGCCCACGGCGGCACGATCGGCTGGTGGTAGCCGCCGGTGGCGACCACCACCTGGTCGGCGTGCCACGTGGTCTCGCCGTCGGGGCCGCGGGTGGTCAGCGTGAACCCGCCACCGGCGTCGCCGGGTGCCGGCGCCCGCTCGGTCAGCGAGGTGACGGTCGTGTGCTCGACGAGCGGCGGGTCGAACGTGGCGGCGTACCCGCCGATCCACTCCACGACCTCGTCGCGGGTCATGAACCCGTCGGGCTCGGGGCCGTCGTACGCGTAGCCGGGCAGCCGGCAGTGCCAGTTCGGGGTGACCAGGGTGAAGGCGTCCCAGCGGGTGTCCCGCCACTCGTGGGCGGCGGTGGCCGCCTCGAGCACGACGTGGTCGATGCCGTCGCGGGTCAGGTACCAGCTGGTGGCCAGGCCCGCCTGGCCGCCGCCGACCACGGCCACGGCCACGCGGCGGACGGGGGTCTCCTCGGCGGGGTTCATCGCTGCTGCTCCGGCCATGTCATCGCTGCTCCTCGGGCAGTGGGGGCCACATCCGGGTCACCTCGACGAGGTCCCCGGCGGGGTAGGCGCGGGCCGAGCGGCGGATCTGCTCGGTCGTGGCGGCGGCGGAGCTGCACGCGAAGCCGAACTTCGCCCGCACCCGGTCGGACGCGATCCCGAGCGCCCGGACCGAGCGGTCCGTGAACTCGGCGACCGTGTAGGTCGAGCCCGCCTCCAGGTGGTCGTGCATCACCAGGGAGGGCGAGTAGCAGTCCTCGGTGCGGCCGTCGGGCCAGCGCACGGTGAAGGTCATCTCAGGCACGGGCGCCCACCGCCTTCGGCAGACCGCGACCGCGACCCGGCTGCTGCTGCGGGTAGAGGTCGGGACGCCGGTCGCCGACGTGGAACATGGCGCGGCGCGCGGTCCGCAGCGCCTCCGGTACGTCGACCTGCGCGACCGCGAGGCCCGGGGCGGTCCCGGTGGAGGCCAGCACCTCGCCGCCGGGTCCGACCACCTTGGCGCTGGCCACGAACCGCAGCGACCCGAAGGTGCCGGCCTGGTTCGAGGCCAGCCATACCACCTGGTTCTCCAGCGCGCGGGCGGCGTCGAAGATGTCGAACCGGTGCGTCCACCGGTCCTCGGCGAGGTCGCCGGCGGTGGCGGTCCGCGAGGCCGGCCAGGCCGAGATGCAGACGATCGTGTCGGCCTGGTCGAGGGTCAGCGCGCGGGCCGCCTCGGGGAACGCCTTGTCGTAGCAGATCAGCAGCCCGATCCGACCGGCCGGAGTGTCCGTGGCGGCGAGCGTCTCCCCGGCCTCGTAGTAGAGCGACTCCCCCAGCGGCTGGTGGATCTTGCGGTAGACGCCGTGGACGCCGTCGCCGGAGACGGCGGCTGCGGAGTTGTACCGCTTGCCGTCGTCGCCCTCGCAGAACCCGACGACGACGGTCATCTCGCGGGCGATCTCGGCGATCCGGCGCAGCTCGGGGCCGTCGACGTCCATCACCGGCGGCATCGAGTCGGGGCGCTCGTCGTGGCTGCCGTCGCGGCCGGCGCCGAGCACGGAGAGGTAGCCGCCGAGGCAGGCCTCGGGGAGCGCGAGCAGTCCGACGCCGCGGGCGCGGGCCTCCTCGACGAGCTCGGCGATGCGGGCCAGATTGGCCCCGACGTCGCGGCCGAAGCTCTCGGCGACGGCCGCCATCGCGGTTCCGGGTGAGCCGGGTGTGGTGCCGGGGAGGCCGGTGGGGGTGCCGGTCATGCTGCTCCCATCCCGGTCACGGGGCCCGCGACCGCTTCGGTGACGACGCCGTCGGGCCAGCGCAGCCCGACGCCACGGCCCGCGACCAGCTCGCCGCAGGGCGCGGAGGTGAGGAACTCCGGCAGGAGTGTGGTGGGGCGGGGCGCCTCCTCGGCCGTCACCAGCGCGAAGCCGGGGAAGCAGGTCAGCCAGTCGCCACGGGTCGCGCCGACCGGCGTCGGTACGGCGGCGACGTCGATGACCGCGCCGCAGCCGCTGGCCTCGGCGAGCATGCCGGTGGTGCCGACCAGGCCCGCCATGCTGACGTCCTTCGCGGCGGTCGGCGCGAGCGCCGGCACGACGCCGCTCAGCGCCCGCAGCTCCGCCGGCGCGCGGTGGCTGGAGGAGTCCCACTGCCGGCCGGTGTAGCCGAGCCGCCAGCCGCCGCCGAGGTCGGCGGTGACCCGCAGCCGGTGTCCCGGCCGCCCGCCACCACCCGGGACGGCGGCGGACAGGCCGGGCGCACGACGGCCGAGAGCGGTGACCGAGAGCGCGGCCGGGACCCCGAGCTGGGTGTGGCCGCCGAGGACCGGCACGCCCCAGGCGCGCGCGGCGTCGTTGAGCCCCCGCAGCACGCGGCGGGCGAAGGAGGCGTCGCGGGCGCCGAGGGCGTCGAGGATCCCGACCGGCTCGGCGCCCATCGCCAGCAGGTCGTTGACGTTGACCAGCACCGCGCACCAGCCGGCCCACTCGGGGTCGCGCTCGACCATCGCGGGCAGGATCGCGTCGCACGCGGCGACCAGGTCGGAGCCGGGGACGGGGGCGCCGTCGTCGCCGACGTAGCCGGGCCCGGCACCGGGCAGGTCCGCGAGGAGCCCGCCGAGCGGCGCCTTGGTGGCCTCGACCAGGCGCTGCACCCGCCCGATCGGCCACTCCACCCGGACGTGCGGCCGGCCGTGCAGGGTGGCCGGGTCGCCGACGGTCCAGCCGAGCCGCCGGAAGAGCACCTCGTTCTGGGCCTGGACGACGGCGTCGAAGCGCAGCGCCCCGGCCTCCTCGGCGCTGGCGCAGGCCGCGCGGACCAGCGCCGCGCCGACGCCCAGGTGGGTGCGGGCGTCGCGGGCGACGACCAGGCGGGACCCCGACCACCAGCCGAGGTCCCGGCCACCCGCGGCGGCGCGGGCGGCGGGGTGCGCGGAGGGGTGCAGCCGGACGCCGCCGAGGACCTCGCCGTCCGGCGCCCGCGCGACCAGCACGCGGGTGCGCGGGTCCTCGTCGACCTCGTCGGCGTCGGAGGCGTCGAACATCGACTGCTCGTCCACGAAGACGTCGCGGCGCAGGCGCCGGTACGCCGCCAGGTCGGCCGGCGTCTCGGCCGGCACCACCACGTAGGCCTCGGCGTCGACGTGGGCGGTGAACCGCGGTCCGCCCGCCAGCACCACCTCGTGGGCGAGCAGCCCGCTCATGCCGACCTCCCGCACGCCTCGGCGCATCCGGCCCCATGACCGGACGCGTCGAGCTCGGCCTGCGCCGCCCCGAGCGCCGAGCAGGCCCCGCAGGCCGCGCAGCCGGCGGCCTGGCCGGCGCCGGTCATCCCGGCCCGGTCGAGCGCCGCGGCGACCCGGCGGGTGATGTCGTAGGTGACCTCGCGCGGCGGCGGCACCGTGCCGTCGACCTCGACCGCCAGGGTGCCGGCGATGGGCCGGAACGGGACCACGAACGGGTAGACGCCCATCGCGATCAGCTCCTCGGCGCCGGCGACGAGCTCGTCGGGGTCCTCGCCGAGGCCGATGATCAGGTAGGTCGAGACCTGGTTCCAGCCGAAGACCCGGACCGCCTCGGCCCAGGCCGCGCGGTACTCGGCGAGCGGCACCGAGCCCTTGCCGGGCATCACCCGCCGGCGTACCCCGTCGTCGAGGGACTCGACGTGGATGCCGATGGAGCGGGCGCCGGCGTCGTACAGCTCCTGGAGGGTGGCCAGGTCGCCGGGCGGCTCGCACTGCACCTGGATCGGCAGGTCCGGCAGCACCGCGCGAACGGCCCGGACGCAGCGTGCCAGGTGGGTCGCGCCGCGGTCGCGGCCGTTGGAGGTGCCGGTCGTCATCACCATCTGGGTGATGCCGTCGAGCTCGTACGCCGCCCGCGCCACCTCGGCGATCTGGGCCGGCGTCTTCACCGCGACCGTCGCCCCCTGGCGCAGCGACTCCTCGATGGCGCAGAAGCGGCAGCGCTCGGCCTCGTCGTACCGGACGCAGGTCTGCACGACCGTCGTGGCGAGCACCCGGTCGGAGTGCAGCCGGGCGATCTGCTCGTAGGGGACGCCGTCGGCGGTGGTCAGGTCGTAGAAGCGGGGCCGCGCCACGGCCTCCACGCCGACGCCGGTGTCGGCGCCGTCGAGGAGGAGGCGGCCGCCGCGCACGGTGTAGGGGCTGCGGGGGCTGAGCGGGATGGCCGCACCGACGCCGTCGATCAGCACGTGCCCGTCGTCGCTGGGCCCGGCGCCGGCGCGCCGCGAGACCGGCGCGTCGAGGAGCCGGATGCCCTGGATCGCGACGTCCACCCGAGTGGTCGCGGCGCCGCCGGGAGCCGTGCTGGGGTCGGGGGTCGGTGCGGTCATCGTCGCCCGCTCAGAGGTTGTAGGTGCTGTTGATGATCGCGCCCTTGCGCGCGAAGTGGATGACCGCGTCCTGCACGTCCAGCGGGTGCGCCGGGATGATGCCCTCGATCAGGTCCTCCTCGCGGCAGCCGTGCAGCGCCATGCCGAACCGGCAGCAGAAGACGGTGCCGCCCTCGGCGATGAAGGTCTTGATGGAGTCGTTGAGGTTCTGGTTGCCCGGGAAGGCGACGTCGCCGGTGGTCGGGAAGCCGCGGGTGTCCATGCAGGCCAGGGCGCCGGGGCCGTAGAAGTAGATGGCCGACTCGAACCCCTTGCGCAGGGCCCGGGTGGCCTGCAGGACGGCCACGAAGCTGACCGACGACTCGTGCGGGATGCCGTGCACGAGCGTCAGGTAGGACTCGCCGTCCTCGGCCTGGTAGTCGGGGAAGATCTTCGTCGATCCGTAGAGGTTGGTGCCCTTGGCCTGGGAGGGGTGGGGGACCTCGGCCACGGACTTCTCCATGTTGGCCAGGATCTCGTCGTCGAACATCGGCATCGCTTACTGCTCCTCGGGTGGAGTTTCTGGTGGGTGGTGGGACAAGCGGTGCTGCTCCCCGCCGGCTCTCGGTCGTCGAGCGTCAGCTCTCAGTCGTAGAGCGCCGCGAAGTTCTGGTGGAAGAAGGCGTCGGCGAGCTCGCCGTCGCCGACGGCCGCCCGCAGGCGGTGGTACTCGCCCTCGACGTCGCCCCAGGGCATGTCGGTGGCGAAGAGGATCCGGTCGTGGCCGACGCCGCGGCGCTCGACCTCCCGGACCAGCCAGGAGGGCGCGAACCCGATCGACCAGGAGGTGTCGGTGTAGACCCGCTTGCCGGCCTCGATCCAGTCGAAGAGCCGGCCGCCGATCAGCTTGAGGTGGCCGCTCATCCCGCCGCCGAGGTGGACCAGGTGGATCTTGGTGGCGTCGCCGTACTTCTCGACGAGGGTGCCGACCTGGTCGACGTCGCTGGCCGCGCCCGGGCTGGTGTGCACGTGGACGACCAGGTCGTGCTCGGCGGCGGTGGTGAAGATCCGGTCCAGCTGCTCCGCGCAGTCGGGGTCGGTGGGGCTGCCGCCGAGCAGGAAGCTGGTCTTGAGGGCGCGGACGCCGGGCTCGCCGACCAGCGCGAGCGCCGCGTCGTTGCGCGCCGCGTCCCCGGCCTTCGGGCTCACCCAGAGCCCGCAGCGGACCCGCTCGTCGGCCTGCGCCGCCTCCAGCGCCAACGGGTTGAGGTCGAAGGCGACGTCCGGCACCGGCACGCCGTAGTTCGGCAGCACCAGCGTCCGGTCGATCCCCTCCTCGTCCAGCCCCTTGAGGAACTCCGCGACGGTCGCCCGCGCGGTGGTGTCGGGGCGGATCGGAGGCCCGCCGTAGAAGCCGTACGCCGGCAGCGCACCGATGTGCCGGTGGGCGTCCAGGAGCGGCGTGCGGGCCATGGCTCCAGCGTCGGAGCGGGGCGTTTCGAAGTGGTTTCTGCCGGAATACGTTGCTGGAGCGAGCGCGTCGCGGCGGCGTTACCGGTCGAGCGCGGGCGCGCACCGGCGGGTAACACGGCCGCGGGGAGCGGTCCCCGGGCCCTCCGGCATTCGCCGGCGGCGATGCCGCTCGGCCGGATAGTGTCGGGCGAACTCGCCGGTCCGCGCCACGTCACGGCGCGCTTGATGACTCACAACGACTCTCCCGGCGACCCTTCCCGCCCTCGCCCGACCGACCACCGCCGGCTGTCCGATCGGTGGCCCGTCCTGGCCGGCGAGCTCCGCGACGCACTCACAGCGGCGCGGGAGCCCGCGCTGGCCAGCCAGGTCGACGACCTCGTCGTCGTCCAGTCCTGCGGGTGCGGCGACGACTTCTGCCAGAGCTTCTACACCGCGCCGAGGCCGCGCGGCCCTTGGGGCCCCGGCCATCGGAACCTGGAGCTCGCCGCGCCGTGGCGCGGGCTGCTGATCCTCGACGTGCTGGACGACAGGATCGTGTACGTCGAGGTGCTGGACCGCCATCCCGTGACCTGATCCCGGTCGGGTCGTGTGCCCCAGACACCGCCATAGCGGGTGCTGGGGCACACGACCCTGCCCAGTCGGCGCCGGACTCAGAACTCCTCGTCGAAGCCCACGGTCCCGCTCACCCCCACCTGGTAGGCCGAGACCCGCCGCTCGAAGAAGTTCGACAGCTCCTGGACGTCCTGCAGCTCCATGAACGCCAGCGGGTTGGCCGACCCGTAGATCGGCTCCAGCCCGAGGCGCTGCATCCGGCGGTCGGCGACGTGCTCGAGGTAGCTGCGCATGTCGGCGACCGACAGGCCGGCCACGCCCATGCCGAGCAGGTCCTCCGCGAACTGGGCCTCGGCGTCGACGCCCTCGATCAGCATCTGCCGGATCTGGGCGGCCATCTCCTCGTCGAAGAGGTCGGGCTCCTCCTCGCGGACCGTGTCGACGACGTCGAAGGCGAACGCCATGTGCATCGACTCGTCCCGGAACACCCAGTTGGTCCCCGACGCGAGCCCGTTGAGCAGCCCGCGCGAGCGGAGGAAGTAGACGTAGGCGAAGGCGCCGTAGAAGAAGAGGCCCTCGATCACCGCCGCGAAGCAGATCAGGTTGAGCAGGAACGCGCGCCGGTGCTCGCGGGTCTCCAGCCGGTCCAGCTCGAAGACCGAGTCGATCCACTTGAAGCAGAAGTCGGCCTTGTGCTTGATCGACGGGATGTTGTCGACCGCCGCGAACGCCTCGTGCCGCTCGCCCTCGTCGGGGACGTAGGTGTCGAGCAGCGTCAGGTAGAACTGCACGTGCACGGCCTCCTCGAAGAGCTGCCGGCTCAGGTAGAGCCGCCCCTCGGGGGAGTTGATGTGCTGGTACAGGTTGAGCACCAGGTTGTTGGCGACGATCGTGTCGCCCGTCGCGAAGAACGCGACCAGCCGCGAGACCAGGTGGCGCTCGGCCTCGGTCAGCCGACCCAGGTCCGCCAGGTCCGAGTGCAGGTCCACCTCCTCCACGGTCCAGTTGTTCTTGATGCCGTCGCGGTAGCGCTCGTAGAAGTGCGGGTAGCGCATCGGGCGCAGGGTCAGGTTCATGCCGGGGTCGAGCAGCATCTGGTTCATTCGCAGGCCTCGCAGGTCTCGGGGTTCTCCAGCGAGCAGGCGACGGCCGCGCTCGCGGTGACGGTCTCGGTGATGTCGGGGGCGGGGGCGGCGACCGCGACGGTCGCCTGCTGGATCCGGGTCGCGGGGCGCGAGCGCAGGTAGTACGTCGTCTTCAGGCCGCTGCGCCAGGCGTAGGCGTACATCGACGAGAGCTTCCCGATCGTCGGCGCGGCCAGGAAGAGGTTGAGCGACTGCGCCTGGTCGATGAAGCCCTGCCGCTCGGCGGCCATCTCGATCAGCGCCTTCTGCGGCAGCTCCCACGCGGTGCGGAAGAGCGCGCGCACGTCCTCGGGCAGCTCGGCGACGCCCTGGACCGACCCCTCGGCCCGCTTGATCGCCTCCCGCACCTGCGGCGTCCACAGCCCGCGCTCCTTCAGCTCGCGGACCAGCGCCGAGTTCACCTGGAGGAACTCCCCCGACAGCGTCTCCCGCTTGAACAGGTTGGAGACCTGCGGCTCGATGCACTCGTAGCAGCCGGCGATCGAGGCGATCGTCGCCGTCGGCGCGATCGCGACCAGCAGCGAGTTGCGCAGCCCGTGCGCGGCGACCCGCTCCTTCAGCGCCGCCCACCGCTCCGACTGGGTGACCGTGGCACCCCACAGGTCGGGGTGCAGGTCGCCGCGAGCGGCCCGCGTCTCGTCGTACGCCGGGTGCGGGCCGTGCTCCGCGGCCAGCTCGCACGAGGCCTCCAGCGCGGTCAGGTAGATCTCCTCCGAGATCCGGGTCGACAGGGCGCGGGCCTCGGCGGAGTCGAACGGCAGCCGCAGCGCGAAGAAGACGTCCTGCAGCCCCATCAGCCCGAGCCCGACCGGCCGCCAGCGCGGGTTGGACGCCGCCGACTCCGCGCTCGGGTAGTAGTTGATGTCGATCACCCGGTCCAGGAACGGCACCGCGGTGCGGACCGTCGCGCGCAGCTTCTCCCAGTCGACCCCGACCTCGGTGGTTGAGGTGCGAGCGGAGCGAGCCTCGAAGCCACCGACCAGGTGCTGCGCCAGGTTGACCGAGCCGAGGTTGCACACCGCCGTCTCGCCGTCGGAGGAGACCTCGACGATCTCCGTGCACAGGTTCGACAGGTGCACCACCGGCTGCCCGGGACCGGGGGTGTCGGTGGTCTGGTTGCAGTGCCGGTTGGCGGCGTCCTTGAACGTCATCCAGCCGTTGCCGGTCTGCGCGAGCGTCCGCATCATCTTCGCGTAGAGGTCGCGCGCCCTCACCCGGCGCACGTAGCGACCCTCGGCCTCGGCGGCCCGGTAGGCCTCGTCGAACGCGGTGCCCCACAGGTCGGGCAGCTCGGGGGCCTGGTCCGGGTCGATCAGCGACCACGTCTCGTCGGCCTCGACCCGGCGCATGAACTCGTCGGGGATCCAGTTGGCCAGGTTGAGGTTGTGGGTGCGCCGCGCGTCCTCGCCGGTGTTGTCCCGCAGCTCGAGGAACTCCTCGATGTCGGGGTGCCACGGCTCCAGGTAGACGCACGCCGCGCCCTTGCGCCGGCCGCCCTGGTTGACCGCGGCCACCGACGAGTCGAGCGTGCGCAGGAACGGCACGATGCCGTTGGACTGGCCGTTGGTGCCGCGGATCAGCGCGCCGCGGGAGCGGACCCGGGAGAAGCCGATGCCGATCCCGCCGGCGAACTTCGAGAGCCGGGCGACCTGGGTGTAGCGGGAGTAGATGGAGTCCAGCTCGTCGCGGGGGCTGTCGACGAGGTAGCAGGACGACATCTGGGTGTGCCGGGTGCCGGAGTTGAAGAGCGTGGGGCTGCTCGGCAGGTACGCCAGGCTCGCCATCAGCCGGTAGAAGTCGATCGCCTCGGCCGGCATACGGGAGAGGCCGCAGGCGACGCGGAGCAGGAAGTACTGCGGGGTCTCGATCACCAGCCGCGTCGTCGGGTGGCGCAGCAGGTAGCGGTCGTAGACGGTGCGCAGCCCGAAGTACTCGAACCGGCGGTCCGCGTCGTGGTCGATCGCGAAGTCGAGCTTGCGGGCGTTGTCCTTCACGAACGCCGCGGTCTCGTCGCCGATCACGCCCTCGGCGTGGCCGAGCGCGATCGACTGGCTGAACGAGGCGACGCCCTGGTTGCGGACCTCCTTCTCCACGTAGCCGGCCAGCAGCCGGGAGGCCAGCCGCGAGTACTGCGGCTCCTCGCCGATCATCTCGGCGGCGGTCTGGATCGAGAGCCGGTCCAGCTCGGCGGTGGTGGCGCCGTCGTACAGGCCGCTAATGGTGCGGGTGGCGACGCGCATCGGATCCACGTCGGGCAGGTCGCCGCTGACCCGGTCGACGGCGCGGACGATCTTGGTGACATCGACGGGCTCGTGCTCGCCGTTGCGCTTGCGCACCTGCATCCCGGTGCGGCTCGGTGCCCCTGACGCCTGGATCGGGGTGGGGGCTTCGGTGACCGTCATAACTCTCTCCTCGCGAGGTCGGTCCCTGGGGTCCGGGTTCGCGGGAGAGGACGGCGCGGTCGCCGAGGTCGTCGACTGCCAGCCGTCGGCCGTCCCACGAGGCCTCGGACCACCGCACCCGGCGGGTGCGGTGCGCTGGCAGGTCTTCGGACTCGCGGGCACGCCGCACGACCCGGCTCACGCCGGTCGCTCGACCCCTACTGGCCGTCGCTTCCCGAGCTCGCGCTCAGTGCTGATGACGGCGGTCGTTCCCACTCACCGCTGCGGGGCAGTCCCGGACTCACACCGGGTTCCCTCTTGCCTCGACGTCCCTGGCTGGGGCGCCGAACCAGCTGCGTCGACCACCATATGTGGGCGCCCACCGCATTCGTGGGACCACATCTTGGGGCGGCGTGTCCCCGGCGTGTCGCCGGCGTGTCGATCGGCGTGTCGCGCTCAGACGAGGGCGACCGGCACGATCGCGGCCGCCATCAGGCCCGCCGAGCCGACCGCCGCGGCCCGCTCGCCCAGCAGCCAGCCACGGCTGTCCACGACGCGGCGCCACATCGCGACGGCGTACCCGGCTGCCACGACGACCGCGACGCCGGCGACCGGCCACAACACCGTCGTCGCCACCGCGGTCGGCCCATGCTGGTGACCCACACCGGGGACCGCCATCAGCGCGGTGAGCACCGCCATCAGCGCCAGGCAGCCGAACCGCTCCGCGGTCATCGGGTCGCCGCGGCCGGCGAGCAGCGTCGCCGCTGCCGCCACCACCATCACCGCGGCCCAGCCCAGCGCCGGCAGCAGCAGCCCGCCGAGCATCATCGTGTCGACCATGCCGACCCCCATCACCAGCATGGCGACCGGCGTGAGCCGGTCGCCGTACTGGTGACGCAGGCAGCAGTAGGCGGAGACCACCGCGAGCGCGGCGGCCCCGACCATCAGGTCCTGGTGTCCGGGCACCCTCAGTGGCAGCAGGAGTCGCCGCCGGCGGGCTCGCCATCGGCAGGCGCGCAGTGACCCTTCGTCGAGGCCGGCACGTCCAGCACCGGGTTGCCGTCGAAGAACCCGTAGGGCTTGAGCATGAAGCCGCAGTAGTCGACCGGCATCACGGGCCAGTCCTCCGGCCGCGGGAAGTGCGTGAGCCCGAAGGTGTGCCACAGCACCAGGTCCGCGCCCTCCAGCGGGCGGTCGGCCGTCATCCAGCTGGTCAGCCCGTCCACGCCGGGGTTCTGGTTGACGAAGTCGCCGGCCGGGTACTTCTCGTGCGGGTCGTACGCCGTGAACCACACCGGCCGGGTCGTGTAGGTCGCCCGCGCGGTGATGCCTGCCTCCGGGTCGGCCAGCAGCATCGGCGTCTCCGGGGCGTGCAGCACGTAGCCGGTCGGCTCGTCGACGAAGTTCCTCTCGGTGGCGCTGTTGATGTGCCACACCCGGCTCAGCGCCGCGTTGTGGTCGCGCCCGCCCTCGGCCTCGCTGCGGATCGGCGTCGAGCGGTAGGTGAACGCGTTGCCGTACGGGTTCGAGTCGCTGATCGGCAGCCGCTGCGCCTCGACCTCGACCGCGGAGTTCGCGGGGCCGTCGACGGCGAGGTCGACCCGGGCGCAGAAGAGGTGCTGGTGGAACGGGGCGCCGACGCCCGGCGCCACCTCGGTGGCGTAGGGGAACCCCTTGCCCGGGTAGGCGCTGGGGAACAGGATGCCGGTCAGCTTGGCCTCGCACTCGATGGTGCCGTCGAGGTAGAGGTACCAGTAGAAGCCGTAGTCGTAGTTGCCGACCGTGGTGAAGAACGAGATCACCAGCCGGCGCTGGCGGCGCACGTCCGAGCCGCCGGTGAACAGGTCGGTGTGCTTCCAGAGGGTGCCGAAGTCCTCCTCGTGGATGCAGATCGCGTTCGAGATGGTGCGCGGCATCCCCGTCTCGTCGGCGAGCACGGCGTCGGCGTAGTAGATCTCGCCCAGGCAGTCGCAGCCGAGCTCGAGGGAGTTGGCGTAGCGGCCGAACAGGTACTCGCCGGTGTCGAAGTAGTTCTGCCAGTACCGGGTCGGCGACGGGTCGGCGTAGGGCACCACCATCTCGGCGACCGACGCGCGGTAGGCGACGTCGCGGTCGCGGCCCTGACGGCGGTCGAAGTACTGCAGGTTGCGCAGGACCAGGCCCTCGCGGGTGTCGAAGCCGAAGTCGAGCTGCCAGTTCGCCCAGGTGAGGTGGCCGTCCTCGACCGTGAAGGAGGGGCCCTCGGGCTGGGTGATCTCGATCGGCTTGAGGCCGGTCATCTCCGGGCCGCGGTCCTCGGGCTTGTGGAAGTTCTCCGACTTCTGCGGGACCGCCATCACCTCGTGGTCGACGACCTTGAGCACCGTGCGGGTGATCGGGTCGACGTAGGCGCACAGCCCGTCGACCGGGTGCGCCCACGGGTTGTCGGTCTCGTCGGTCCGGAAGAAGGCGAACGAGCGGAGCACCCGGTTCTCGGCCGGCAGGTCCGGGTAGCGCCCCGGCGAGAGCGGCACCGCGACGGTGTCCTTGACGTCGACGCCGCGGCGGGCCAGGGCGGCCGCCCACTCCTCGCTCTCGGCGAGGATCTTGTCGACCTCCTCGAACTCGGTGTCGAGGACCGGCACCCGGCCGGCGCTGCCGTCGATCACGGCGTCGGAGACGACCTCGCCGGCGTCGAGGTCGACCAGCAGGTCGCGCTCCGCGCCGCTGCGCAGGTCGAGGGTGAGGACGCGGGCGGCCCGGGTCGGGCGGGGCGCCTCGCCGTCGGCGTACGCGAGGACGTCGCGCTTGTCGGGCTCGGCCAGGCCGACGTAGACGAAGCGCGTGTCCGGCCCCACGCCCGGGAGGGCCGTCACGAGGTCGCGGACGGCGAGGTACTCCTCCGCCGTCAGCGGAACGAGGGTGGCGGCGGCGGCGCCGGTGGCGATGCCTCGGGAGACGCGGATCTGCATGTCGGTCATGGCGCCATCACACCCGCCGCGAGGGGGTGCTGTCAGCAGCGCGGGCCGCCCGATACGACCTCTTCACACGACCCTCGCATCCGCGAAACACGAAGCCGCCCCGGACGCTCTCCGGGGCGGCTTCGGGGTGCCTGTCGGCGCTGCTGCGTGGTGGCGATCAGGCGTCGCAGCGCACCTGGCCGATGCGCGCACGGGCGCCGACCTTGTCGGCCCTGAAGGTGACCCGGACCGAGCAGGTGCGACTGCGCTCCCAGACGCGGAACCGCAGCGGGCCGCTGCGGGTGAGCCGGTAGCCGGGGTCCATCGTCCGCCGGACCGCGTCGATCTCCGCGGGGCCGAGGCGCGAGATCTTGGTGCTGGTGTTGCGCGAGAGGTTGCGGATGCTGTCGACCACGTCGTACGCCCCGAAGGCGAGCTCGCCCGCGCGACCCAGCCAGGCGCTGCTGCGCGGCCTGAGGTCGGCGCAGGGCTTCGCGGCCAGCCGAGCGGACTCGCCCTTGGTCAGCGGGGCCTGGAGGCAGTAGGTCGCGCCGTTGCGGGTCAACTCGAACCGCCCGTCGTCGTCGATGCCGTCCTCGTTGCGATCGGTGACGCTGCCCGGCACGAACGCGATGCTGGCGTCGGCGCCGCCCAGGAGGCGCGGCAGGGACATGTGCTCGAAGTAGGCGCCGAGCACCCAGCCGCGCAACGCGGGCGCCAGCGCCGCGTCGACGAGGCCGACCAGGTCCTTCAGCGGCGAGGTGGACGTCGCCACGTCGTCGCCGTCGCACGGCCCGCGCCGCACCGTGATCTCGGTGGTCTCCGGGTCCTCGCTGACGCACGCCTGGTCGGTGAGGACCGTGAAGGTGAAGTGTCCATCGACGACCGCGGTGGCCCGGATGTACGCGCGGAGCCGCGCCGTCCGGGCGTAGCTGAGGACCAGGACCTCGCGGAAGTCCTCGAAGGTGAACTCCTCGTCGTCGAGGATCACGATGAAGTCCGTCGTCCCGGCCGCGATCGCGTACGCGGCGTTCCCCCGGAGCTGCCTGCGCAGGTACGCGGCCGACCGGGGGCTGCGGGCCTGATCGCGCCGGAGCTCGGTGGCGAGCCGGCCGACGTCGGAGCGGTCGGCCGGAGCATCGGCGCCGGTGCCGGTCTGCTCGGAAGCGGTCGCGACGGGTGCGGTCGCGACGACGCCGGCGGCGAGGCCGAGCGAGAGGAGGGCGGCGCTGACGGCAGCGGCGAGGCGCCTGCGCGGGGTGCGGTGCATGGGCGGGTGGACCTTCCGGAAGAGGCCGGCGCAGGTGCCGGGCGAGCAACTGTAAGGCCCCGCCCGGACCCGCCGCGGAACCGGGCCCGCGCGCCGCGAAACGCTGGCGTCCCACCGGCGTCCGGTCGTAGCGTGGCGGCATGCCCGAGCCGGAGGGCGACGTCGCCCCGGACGTCACCCAGGCCCGCGCGTTCTGGCGCCTGATCGGGTACGCCGCGCTGCTCGGCACGCTCGGCTCCGTCGCCGGCCTGGTCTTCCTGGCGGTCGTCGGCCTCGGCCCGCGGCTGTACGGCGACCAGCCGACCGGCTGGATGGACGGACCCTGGTGGTGGGTGCTCGTGGCGATGGCCGCGGGGCTGGCGGTCGGGCTGCTGCGCCGGGCGTTCCGGAGCCCCGAGGAGACGCCGGGGCTGATCGAGGACGTGCAGGCCCAGCACGTCGAGGCTCGGCCGGTGCCGTCGGTGGTCGCGATCTCGGCGGTCTCGCTGGTCGGCGGGGCGAGCCTCGGCCCCGAGGTGGCGCTGGGCCAGGTCGGCGGCGGCGCGGCCGACGTGATCAGCAGGCGCCGGGGCCTGGACGAGGAGACGGGCAAGGCCCTCACGCTGAGCGGGATCGCCGGCGCCTTCGGCGGGATGTTCTCCAGCCCGGTGCTCTCGGTGGTGCTGGTGCTCGAGCTGGCCCGGCCCGGGCGCCGGGTCTTCACCGAGGGGCTCTACGCGAGCATCGTCGCCGCCAGCATCTCCTTCGGCATCTACTTCACCGTGGCGGGGACCATCTTCCTCGGGATCTACGAGGTGCCGGCCTACCACTACGCCGACTGGCACCTCCTGGCCGCCGTGCCGCTCGGCCTCCTGGCCGTCGCCGTGGTGCTGGTGACGATGGCCGTCGGCGCGGCGACCAAGAGGGCGATCGCCGCGGTCAGGCTGCCGGCGGTGGCCACGCCGGTCCTCGGCGGCCTGCTGTTCGGCCTGATCGGCGTCGCGCTGCCGCTGACCAGCTTCACCGGCAGCGACCAGCTCGGGGTGGCCCTGGAGGACAGCGCCACGCTCGGCACGGGCCTGCTGCTGGCCGTGCTGGTGGGCAAGATGCTGGCCTTCGCCGTCAGCACGGCGACCGGGTTCGTCGGCGGACCGATCTTCCCGGTGCTCTTCCTGGGCGGGGTGAGCGGGATCCTCGTGCACCAGGTCGTCCCCGACGTGCCGCTGGCCCTGGCCTTCGCCTGCCTCCTGGCGGCGGTGCCCGGCGCCATCGTCGGCGCCCCGTTCACCCTGGTCCTGCTGGCCGCGCTGATGACCCAGGTCGGCGCCCTGGGCACCGCGCCGGTGCTGATCTCGGTGGCCACCGCCTCGCTGAGCGTCTCGGGGCTGAAGTACCTGCGGGCACGGCGCGCCGCCGCGGCCGACGCCGATCCGGAGGCGACGTGACCGCCGTGGACCTCGGGCCGCTGCTCGACGAGCTCGGCCCCGACGCGGTGCTCGTCGATCCCGACCGGATGGCGGGCTACCGCTGGGACCGGGCGCTCGACCCGGGCGCGGGAGTCCCGCTCGCCGTCGTACGGGCGGGCAGCACGGCGGACGTGCAGGCGGCCGTCCGCTTCGCGGCGGCCCGCGCGATCCCGGTCGTGACGCGGGGCGCCGGCACCGGGCTCTCCGGCGGATCCTCGGCGGTCGACGGCTGCCTGGTGCTGTCGACGGAGCGGATGCGGCGGATCGACGTCGACCCCGCCACCCGCACCTGCGTGGTCGAGCCGGGCCTGCTCAACGCCGAGGTGAAGGCGGCCGTGGCGGAGCACGGGCTCTGGTACCCACCCGACCCGTCCTCCTTCGAGATCTGCTCGATCGGCGGCAACGTCGCGACGAACGCCGGCGGGCTGTGCTGCGTGAAGTACGGCGTCACCACCGACTACGTCCTCGGCCTGACCGTCGTGCTCGCCGACGGCACCGCGGTCGAGCTCGGCGGCCCGCGGCTCAAGGACGTCGCCGGGCTGTCGCTCACCAAGCTGTTCGTCGGCAGCGAGGGGACGCTGGGGATCATCACCCGCGTCGTGCTGCGCCTGCTGCCCGCCCAGCGCCGGCCCGCCACGCTGGTGGCGACCTTCCCGGTGCTGGAGCACGCGACGCGCACCGTCCTGGACATCACCCGCGTGCTGCGCCCGTCGATGCTCGAGCTGATGGACCGCGCGTCGATCAACGCGGTGGAGGACGTCACCCGGATGGGCCTCGATCGCAAGGCTGAGGCCCTGCTGGTCGTGCAGTCGGACGAGGCGCCGGCGGCCGCCCGGGTCGAGCTCGAGCGCGTCGCCTCGATCTGCGCGGACAACTCCGCCGCGGAGGTGCTGGCCACCGACGACCCCGACGAGGGCGAGGCGTTCGTGGCCGCGCGCCGGATGGTCATCCCGGCCGTGGAGCGCCGCGGCTCGCTGCTGCTGGAGGACGTCGGCGTACCGGTGCCGCGGCTCGGCGACCTGGTCACCGGGATCGCGGCGATCGCGGAGCGCCGCGACATCGAGATCGCGGTCGTGGCGCACGCCGGTGACGGCAACACCCACCCGCTGATCGTCTTCGACCCGGCGGACGCCGACCAGGCGGCGCGGGCGCAGGCGGCGTACGGCGAGGTCATGCACCTGGCGATCGACCTCGGCGGCACGATCACCGGCGAGCACGGCGTCGGCCGCCTCAAGCGCCCCTGGCTCGGGGACTACCTCGGGCCGGACGCGATGGCGCTCAACCGGCGGATCAAGGCCGCCCTGGACCCCGAGGGCCTGCTCAACCCGGGTGCCGGGATCTGAGTGGTCGCCCGTTCCGCTGCACCGGTCGGCCTCAAGCCACCGCGTGAGTGACCGAAAAGAGAGGTAGGCGGCGTCGGCCGCCCCACTTCCGTCACTCCGCCTCGGGGAGAGCCCATGCCCGACCTTCGAGCCCCGTCCCGGGCGCGCGCCGCCCTGGTGGTCCTGCGCGTGCCCTCGCTGCTGCGGCGCGCCGCGATCCTCGCCATCGTCGGGCTCCTCGCCGCCACGGCCCACCTGGCGCCGTCGCTGCGCGGGGACGCTGCGGACCCCGGGCCCCTCGCCTCGGCCAGCGGTGCGTCCTGCTCCGGCGCCGACGAACCGGCGCGGGTGGTGGCGGCGCGGCGGCGGGTGCAGGACGCCCGCGCGTCGCTGCGGGTCACCAACCGCGCGGTGGCCGCACGGGTCCGCGGCGTGCGCTCGTTCTCCCGGTCCGAGGTGACCCGCAACAAGAGGCTGCTGCGCCAGCTGCTCGCGGACCTGAAGTCCACCCGCGAGGCCGAGTCCCAGGCCGCGCTGACCCAGCGGGTGCGCGCCGTGCGCGCGGACCTGGCGGCGGCGCGGCGGGGCGTGAAGGCGCCGCGCCGGCGGGTGGTCGCCGACCTCCGGTTCGCCCGCTGGGCGGCCCGGGCTGACCTGGCGTCCGCGCAGGCGACGCTCGACCGCGTCCTGGGCACGGTGGCCGACCCCTGCTCCGACAGCGGCACCGACAGCGGCACCGACCCGGCCGACGAGACCGGGGACAGTGGGGACACCGGGGACAGCACCGGGGGCACGGGGGACGCGGGCGGTGACGGCGGCTCCGGCGGGGAGGTCGGCGCCGGGGCCGAGACGAAGGTGCTCGGCATGTCCGCACCGGCGAGCCTCTGGGACCAGCGGCTCGGCGAGGTCGGCAGCTGCGGTGTCGGCGCCCGGCGGATCTTCGCGTCCCTGCAGGCCGACGGCCGGGCGCGGGCGAGCGAGATCGAGGCGACCCTGGCCGCGGGCATGATGCCGGTCGTCTCCTACAAGGTGCCGTCGGTCGACACCCTCATCGCCGGCGGGTACGACGCCTGGCTGGACGCGACCGGCGCCTACCTGGCGGGCCTCGGCGAGCAGGTCACCGCCACGTTCTGGCACGAGCCCCACGGCGACATGCCGGTGGCCGACTTCCGGGCCGGGTCCCGGCGCTTCCTGGACCGCGTCCAGTCGGCCACGACCGCGGTCGGCCCGATCCTCAACGGCTGGCTGCTGGACCGGCGGGTCGACGACTTCGCCGCCTACACGAGCCCCGGCCTGCTGCGGGACTGGGACTTCGTGGGCGTCGACTCCTACCACTCCGGCACGGCGTCCGCCCCGGGCCCGCTGCTGCCCGCCCGGGCGGTGCCGCTGCTCGCGGAGTGGCTGGACGAGCAGGGCTTCCCCGACAAGCCGATCGGCCTGGGCGAGTACAACGGCTACTCGGCCGACGCGCTGACCGAGGCCGGCGAGATGCTCCTGTCGACGCCCGAGCTCTGGTTCGGGCTGGTCTGGAACAGCACCGGCGACAAGTACGTCCCGCTCACCGGTGACCGGCTGACGGCGTTCCGCGAGACCAAGGACGACCCGCGGGTGGCGCGGACGGCGGCCTGCTGACGGCTCGCGGTCAGTAGCCGCCCTGCCGGCGCAGGTCGCGCGGGCGGCCGTCGGGGTCGTGCACCAGGTCCAGCAGCCGCCCGGCGACGGCCCGGCGTACCGGCGAGATCCGCGGCGACGGCAGGTGCCGCAGCCGGCCCGCCGGCCGGGGGCCGGTCCGGCCGGCGCGGTGCCAGGCCTCGAGCTCGTCCGCGACCTTGGCGTACACGTCGGCCATGTCGTGCGGATCCAGGCAGTCGGCCATCGCGTCGTGCCACCCGTCGCGCTCGACGGCGTCGAGCCGGTCGAGGTGCTCGGCGGCCAGCCGCAGCCGCAGACCGCGGGCGAAGTCGTCGTCGACGACGGCCGCCGACAGCTCGGCGTCGTGGGTCCACGAGCGCCGGTTGAAGTTGTCCGACCCGACGGCCGCCCAGCGGTCGTCGACGACCGTCACCTTGGCGTGCACGTAGACCGGGACGCTGCGGCGGTTCTCCAGGCCGTACGCCGTGACGCGGCCCGGCGCGGCGCGGGTGAGGGCCTCGACGGCGCGGCTGCGCGCGAGCACCTGGGCGTCGCGGTTCACCCCGCCGACGTCGGGGAGCAGCGGGACGACCACGACCAGCCGCAGCTCGGGGTGGGCGCGCAGGGCGTCCACCAGCGCCTGGGCGCCGTCGTGGTGCCAGCAGTACTGGTCCTCGACGTAGATCAGCCGCCGCGCGTTCCCCAGCGCCTTGAGGTAGCCGCGGGCGACGCTGCGCTCGCCGTCGGGCGCGTACGGCAGCGACCGGCCGCCGCCGAGCGCGGGATAGGTGCGCAGCAGCTGCACCGGACGGGCGCCGGCGGGCGGCGGCGCCGGCAGCTGCTCCGGCAGCCGGTCGGGGCGGCTGCGGACGTCGCTCAGCTTGTCCCGCAGCCGGCGCCAGGGCGCGCTGGACGGCGGCGACGGGTCGTCCCACCGCTCGCGGAAGACGGTCTCGACGTCGTGCACCACCGGCCCCCGCAGCCGCACCTGCACGTCGTGCCACGCCGCCCGCTCGCCGTACTCCGGCACCAGACCGCGGCCCTGCGGGTCCCCCTCGTGGAGGTGGTCGTCCCGCCGGTTGTGCGCCAGGTCGATGCCGCCGACGAACGCGACGTCCCGCTCGGGCTCGGCGCCGCGCCGGATCACCACGAACTTCTGGTGGTGCGACCCACCGGCGCGCACCCGCATGTCGAGCACCACGGGCACGCCGCGGCGGCGCAGCCGCTCGCCGAGGTGGCGGTTGGCCTCGTGGAAGAAGCCGGCGAGGTTCGTGTGGGAGCGCCAGACGAGGCCGCGCACCGTCGCGCCGCGGCTCTGGGCGTCCCCGAGCACGTCGAGGATCGTGGTGTCCTCCCCCTCCCCGAGCCGCTGGCCGGCGTCGCCCTGCCAGTCGGTGAAGAGCACGAGGTCGCCCTCGCCCACGGTGCGCAGCTCCTCGAGGAGGGCGGCGAAGTACGTCGCCCCGTCGACCAGCGGCTCGACCTCGTTGTCGGACGACCAGGCGACGTCGCCACCGAACCGCTCGTCGACCCGGGTGTGCGGGTTGCCCCGCTCGCTCGCGGACAGGAACCAACGGCTGGGGTCGGCGGGCACGCGCTCGTCGGGCGCTCCGGGCAGGGGGGACACGGGTGGATCCTCTCGCCCGGAGCGGCGATGCGCCACTGCCGGCCCGCCGACGGTGCCCGACAATCGGACGGTGACCACCGACCCGCGCCGCGGCGCGCGACTCGACCGCCCCGTTCTCGTCAGCAACCTGGTCTCCGGGGCGCTGTGGCTGGTGATCGCGGCGGGCTTCGGTGCGTGGCCGCTCTCGGTCCTCGGTGCGGTCTACGTCCTCCCCACGAGCGTCCTCATCGCGGCCGCCCATGCTCGCGGCTCCCGGTCCCCGGTCCGCCGCGTCGTCGTCTGGGCGCTCCCGTGGCTCGCCGCCACGGCGCTGTGGGGGCTGCTGATCTCGGCGACGGAACCCGTGCCCTCGCCGTCGACGTACGCCGTCGGGTTCGTCGCCGGGGCCGCCGTCGCGACGACCTGCCTCGTGGCGTGGCAGACGGTCGCCTTCGCCTTCCGCCACCACTTCCTGGCGGCAACCGCACGCGCTGCGACGGCGGGAGCCCCGGCGGAGCCGTCGGCGCAGCCACGCTAGGGCGCTCCCGCACCGCCTCACCCCGCCGTCCCGACGAAGGAGCACACCATGGCCGCAGACCACCCGCAGTCCGGGCCGGAGTCCGACTCGTTCTGGCAGGAGCGGCGGATCTGCTTCCTGGTGACCCACCGCCCGGACGGCACCCCGCACCTCGTCCCGGTGGGGGTCACCCTCGACCCGGAGGCCGGCATCGCGCGCGTCATCAGCAGCGCCGGCAGCGCGAAGGTCCGCAACATCCGGGCCGCCGGCCCCGGCGCCCGGGTGGCGGTCAGCCAGGTCGACGGGCGCCGGTGGTCCACCCTCGAGGGCACCGCGGTGGTCAAGGACGACGCGGCGTCCGTGGCCGAGGCCGTCCGGCGCTACGCCGAGCGGTACCGGCAGCCGCGCGCCAACCCCGACCGCGTGGTCATCGAGATCACCGTCACCCGGGTGATGGGCACCGAGCGCCCGTAGGCGAGCGGTCGACCCGGCGCCGGGCGGGCATGTAACACGCCGTCCACCGCACTTCTCGGCTGCCTGCGTTGGTTTCAGCCCGCCGTGACGGGCTCGAACCACCGTCAACGGCCGACCAGATCGGCGGACAGGGGCGGCGTCGACATCAACGCGTCCGAGTTCAGCCGGTTCCCCGAGGACGCAGAAAGCCCGCGCCGTTCGGCGCGGGCTTTCCAGGTTGAACTCGCTGCGCGCCCGTAGGGATTCGAACCCCAAACCTTCTGATCCGTAGTCAGATGCTCTATCCGTTGAGCTACGGGCGCCCGCCGCGTTACCGCGACCTGAAGAGAGTAGCGGAGCGCGACCCCGGATGCCGAATCAGCGACCACCGCCCGGTTCCGGGCGGGCCGGGTGAGTTGCGCCGACCCGCCGCACGGGGCCTGTGGGACGATGTGCCGCATGCCGGGATACCCACCCGAGGACCGGGAGATCTTCGAGTCCGAGGCGCTCGGGCTCTACGAGTCTGCCGTCAAGGAGCAGGGCATCCACGTCGACGACCCGCGGATCGCCGAGGACGGCTCCGGCCGCCGGGCGTTCGACCTGCTGGTCGAGATGGGCCTGCTGACGCGCGACCCCGAGGCCGGGCTGTGGCGGCCGAACGACCCGGCGGCGGCCCAGTCGCGGGTGGTCACCCCGCTGGGCACGGAGGGCGCGCGGCTGATCGAGGAGTCCGCACGCTGGTCGCGGGCGTTCGGGGCGCTCAGCCACACCTGGCGCCGCTCGCCGCAGCCGGAGTCGACCAGCGGGCCGATCACCTACCTGCGCGGCCAGGCGATCAGCCCCTACCTGAACGGTCTCGTCGCCGAGGCCGAGGAGGAGCTGCTCACCGCCCAGCCGCAGGCCGGCCGCGACGCTCACTCGCTCGCGGCGGCCGCGCTGCGGGACTTCGAGGCGCTCGAGCGCGGCGTCACGATGCGCACCCTCTACCAGCACAGCGCCCGCCGCCAGGCGATCACGCACAAGTACGTCGCCCAGGTGACCGCCCGCGGCGCCGAGGTGCGCACCCTGGACGAGTTCTTCAACCGCCTGATCGTGGTGGACCGCCGGGTCGCGGTGATCCCGAGCGCGGAGAGCCTCTCCACGGCGGTGATCGTCCGCGAGCCCGCGATGGTGGCCTACCTGGTCGACGTCTTCGAGCGCGCGTGGGCGCGCGCCCGGCCGTTCACCAGCTCGGAGTCCAAGGTGGTCAAGGAGATCGCCGCCGAGCAGCGCGCGATGACCATCCGGATGCTGATCGAGGGCCACGCCGACGCGGTCAGCGCGAAGCGTCTCGGCGTCAGCCCCCGCACCTACGCCGGCTACGTCTCCGACCTGAAGGAGGAGTACGAGGCCGAGACCAGGTTCCAGCTCGGCTTCACGATGGGACAGCTGGGCATCACCGGGAAGCACGACGACGGCTCGTCGCCGGGGAACGCAGACGGGCCCGGGGCCTGAGCCCCGAGCCCGTCAGCGTCTTGTCACATCGCTCAGTCGAGGACGCGGCAGCCCCCGCCGCAGCCCCACCCGGTGTCCTTCGCGTGCGACGGCGCGGGCGCCGCAACAAGGCCGATGGTGGCGGCCGTGGCCGCGAGAATCAGTGCCACACGACGTGCCGTCTTCTTCATATTCCACTCCTGGTCCCGTGGGCCTGAGCGCCCCGTTGTTGATAGCACCAGGGCACGGCCCTTCCCCGGACATGCCCTGCTGGACGCCAGCAGACCAGAAACCGCACGGGTTCACCAGTCCTGCACCGCGAAACCAGGGTAGGACTTTGTCCTGATTTTGAAGCGTATCGGCATGGCGCGGTGCGGGGAAGGCCCGCGGGTACGCGAAAGGGCCCGGATCCACGTCCTGGATCCGGGCCCCTTCGGACGTCTCGCGACATCCTTCGGCGGAGGCGGCGGGATTTGAACCCGCGAGAGGGGGTTACCCTCAACCCGCTTAGCAGGCGGGCGCCATAGACCGGACTAGGCGACGCCTCCCCACCGGACGGAATAACCGACCGGCGGGCCAAGGCTACAAGGCCCCGCGCCGAGGACCGAATCGGGCTCCCCTCCGCGCAGCCGCCGCGGTCCGCGACGGCTCCTCGGGAGACAGTCAGCGGCCGGCGGCCTGCAGGTGGGCGCGCACGTCCCGCGCGAAGTCGTCCTTGTCGGCGGCCAGCAGCTGCACCGGGATGGTCGTCGTACCGCCCTGCTTGAGCCGGAGCACGACGCAGTCGATGTCGCGCGGCGAGGCGGCCACGGCGTCCTCGACGTCGCTCCACCGCGCCTCGCGCACCCCGGCCCCGCGGACCAGGCGCACCCGGTAGCCCGACGCGGTGAGCCGGACGACGGCCAGCCGCGCGCGCAGCCACCAGGCCAGCGCCGCGAGGCCGACCAGGCCGAGCAGGAGCAGCACGACGATCACGTCGGGGTTGATGCCGAGGCCGGCGGCCACGACGGTGAAGGCGAGCACCACGACCGCGAAGACGACGAGGTAGGCACCGACGAACCGGGCCATCACCGGCGGGGCGAGGCGGTAGTCGGTCACGGACGGCGCGGCGTTGCTCATGGGCCGAATTGAACAAGAGCGCGCCCCGCGCGCCAAAGCCGCGCGCCCCGGACCCCACCCGCACCGGCCCGGGCGGCACCGGCCGCCCCGACCGCACACGGCACTCCCCTAGACTCCGACACCGTCGACGTGGTCGCGTCGTGTGCCCGACGGCCCGGTATTCCGATGCCTGGGGCACACGACCCGGCCCAGTCGCCAGGAGGAGTGCCGGAGTGGCCGATCGGAACCGCCTTGAAAGCGGTCGTAGGGAGACCTACCGCGGGTTCGAATCCCGCCTCCTCCGCCAACCGGGCCCACGCGGGTTACGGGCGGGCCCGCGCCGTGACTCCCCGTCTCCTAGGCTCGCGCCATGACCACCCTGCTCAACGTGATCTGGCTGGTGCTCTCGGGGTTCTGGATGTTCCTCGGCTACATGCTCGTCGGTGCCTTGTGGTGCATCACGATCATCGGCATCCCGTTCGGGATCGCCTCGTTCCGGATCGGCCTGTACGCGCTGTGGCCGTTCGGCCGCACGATCGTGCCGAAGCCGGGCGCCGGGGCCGGCAGCGCGATCGGCAACGTGCTCTGGTTCGTCCTGTCCGGCATCTGGCTGGCGATCGGGCACGCGATCTCCGGGGTGGCGCTGTGCCTGACCATCATCGGCATCCCGCTCGGGCTGGCCAGCTTCAAGCTGATCCCGATCAGCCTGTTCCCGCTGGGCAAGGACATCGTGCGGATCGACGACCTGCGGGCGGGGTACGCCGCCGGGCCGGTCGTGCCGCCGACGCAGGCCCGCTGAGCCCGGCCAGGCCGATCAGCCCGCTGGGCCCGCGAGCCGCTCCCGGAATCAGAGCAGCGCGGCGGTCCGCGGGGGCTCGGGCGGCGCCGTCTCCGACGCCGGGGTGACGCGCCGCCGGCCACCGCCGTTGCCGTTCCCGTTCCGGCCGCTGCCGGTGACCAGGCGGTCGACGCGGATCAGCACCCAGCCCAGCAGCACGCCGACCAGCAGGCCGTAGCCGATCGAGGTCAGCGCCTCGCTGACCGCGATCGCCGGGTTGCCCAGGGCCGTCGCGGTGGGGGCCGTCGCGGCCACGCCGAACGCGCAGACCCACCAGCCCTGGCGCCGCCGGCCCCGCAGGTAGCAGCCGTAGACGAGGGCCGGCACGCCCAGGATCGCGGAGATCGGGCGCGGGAAGGCGCCGAGGTTCTCCCGGCTCCAGCGCACCGCGCGCAGCAGGTCGTCGACCAGTCCGAGCGCGCCGTACCGGCGCAGCATCTCGGCGTAGAACAGCGTCACGACCAGCACCAGGGCGCCGATCCCGACCACGACGAGGCCACGGCGACCGAGCCCGTGGAAGCCCGCGCCCAGCCGGAACACGACGGTGAAGACTCCGATCAGCGCCAGCGCCAGCGCCACCCACTCGTAGCGCTCGACGCTGATCGCGGGCTCGAAGCCGATGCTGGCCAGCGCGCCGACCGCCGCCACGACCAGCGCGACCGTCGCCTCGCGGGCCGAGGCCCAGTACCCCTTGGTCGGCACCGTGATCATCACGCCGAGCACGGCGGCGACGGCGGCGGTCAGCACCGCCGCGCCGGTGCGCACCAGGTCGTGGTCCAGCCACACCGCCGTCACGCCGACGGCCAGCGCCAGGGTGCCGAAGACGACCGGGCGGCCGCCCTCGCGGGCGGCCAGCGCCCAGCTGTAGACGGTCGCGACCAGGATCGCGCCGGTGCTGCTCAGCCAGTCCGGCCCGACCGGGACCATCGCCGCGACGAGGCAGCCGAACCCGACCAGCACGCCGACCGCCGCCGCGCGGACGGGCCACGGCGAGGCGGCCACCTCCTGGACGCGGATGGTGACGCGGCGCGGGAGTTCGGTGACGGGAGCGGGCACGGCGGGCCAGCCTACAAGCGCCGGTTGAGCAGCGACGGGTTGGCGTCGCGGGTCCGGGCCAGCACGTCGGGGTCGGCGACGCCGACCGCGACCTCGGTGGCCTCGGGATCGGTCGTGCCGGCGACGACGCGGCCCGCGGGGTCGACGACCATGCTGGTGCCGCAGTACCGCGGCGCCGACTGGCCGACCGCGGCGACGTACACGGTGTTCTCGATCGCCCGCGCGGTCACCAGCGTGCGCCAGTGGTCGACCTTGCCCGGCCCGGCCACCCACGCCGCAGGCACCACCAGGAGGTCGGCGCCGGCGTCGACGAGCGCCCGCGCGAGCTCGGGGAACCGCAGGTCGTAGCAGGTCATCAGGCCGACCCTCCAGCCGCCGACCTCGACCACGACGGGCGCGAGCGGACCGGGGCTGAGGCGGTCCGACTCCCGGTAGCCGAAGGAGTCGTAGAGGTGGATCTTCCGGTACGACGCGCTCGCCCCGCCCCGCACCACCAGGGTGTTGTAGGGCCGGTCCGGGTCGGGCCCGGCCTCGAAAATGCCGGCCACCACGGTGGTGTCCCGCTCGTCCGCGACGCGGGCCACCTCGGTCGCGAAGGGACCGTCGATCGGCTCCGCGAAGGCGCCCACGTCCGAGCCCGGCGGGCCGAAGTCGCGGGCGTAGGCCTCGGGCAGCACCACCAGGTCGGCGCCGGAGGGCACCAGCTCGGCCAGCGCCGCGCGGTTGCCGGCGGGGTCCAGCCCGGAGGCGACCTGGACCAGCGCGATCCGCAGCGGGGCGGCGGGGGGCGGCAGATCGGTACGGCGTCTCACCCTCCCAGCCTGCCAGCACTCGTGGAACGTGGCGGAGCGTGCCCAGGCCCGAGTCGTGTGGCTCAGGCCCCGCTATCCCGATGCCACAGGCACACGACACCGCCCCCGCCCCGCCGCCGCGCCGGATGTGCCACCCTGCGGGCGTGACCGAGCCGGAGCTGACCAGTTTCTGCGCCGTCGTCCTCGCGGGCGGGCGCGCCGCCCGCCTGGGCGGGTCCGACAAGGCCTCGATCGAGGTGCACGGGCGGACGCTCCTGGAGCGCGGCCTGGACGCGGTCGTCGACGCCGCGGAGGTGGTCGTGGTCGGCGCCCCGGTCCCCACCGAGCGGCCGGTGACGTTCGTCCGGGAGGACCCTGCGTTCGGCGGGCCGGTCGCGGGGCTGCTGACCGGGCGCGACCGGTTGCTGCGGCGCACCCCGACGCTCGCGGTGCTGGCCGTCGACATGCCGTTCCTGACCCCGGCCACCTTCCGGCGCCTGCACGCCGCGGCGGTCGGCCACGACGGCGCCGTGCTGACCGACCCCGACGGGCGCCGCCAGCTGGCACTCGTGGTGGACACCGCACGGCTCGACCGGGTCCGGCCCGCACCCGAGGAGGAGCACGGAGCCTCGCTGCGGAGCCTGCTGGCGCCGCTGGACCTGGTCGACGTGGCGCCGGTCGGCGACGAGCACCGCGACGTGGACACCTGGGCGGACCTGCGCGACGTCGCGGAGTGACACCGGACGTTCGCCGACCGGCCCCGCGGAGATCCCCGGGGACACTTGTCTTCGCCGGTTCACGAGTTCACTCTGGTCGGGTGAACCTCCATGACTGGATCGACGAGGTCTGCGACCTCCTCGACATCGAGTCCGAGGCCGACGAGGGGCTCCTGTCGGACCTCGCGGAGCGTGCGGTGGCCAACGTGCATGCCGCCGCCGGTCCGGTCACCGCGTTCCTGGTCGGCGTGGCCGCCGGCGCCGCGGAGGCCGACCCCGAGCGGGTCGAGCGGATGGTGGAGCGGGTGCAGGCCCTCGCCGACGGCTGGGACCGCCCGGCCGGGGAGCCCGAGGCGGAGATCGATGACGTCGAGGTCGAGGAGCTGGCCGCGGTCGACCAGCCCGCCGAGGAGTACGACGACGAGGACTCCCTCGTCTGAGGGCCGTCGGGAGACCGGCAGCCGCGGACCCGGCAGACTGGCGCCATGCGCGCCGTCACCGTGACCGAGCCCGGCGGACCCGAGGTCCTAGCCATCGCCGACGTCCCCGACCCGGTCGCGGGCCCGGGCGAGGTGGTGGTCGCGGTCGCCGCGACCGCCGTCAACCGGGCCGACCTGCTCCAGCGGATGGGGTTCTACCCGCCGCCGCCCGGGGCCTCCGAGATCCTCGGCCTCGAGTGCAGCGGCACCGTCGCCGAGGTCGGCGAGGGCGTCACCGACTGGGAGGTCGGTGACCGGGTCTGCGCGCTGCTCGCCGGCGGCGGGTACGCCGAGCGGGTGGCCGTCCCGGCCGGCCAGCTGATGCCGGTGCCCGACGGCATCGACCTGGTCACCGCCGCGGCGCTGCCCGAGGTGGCCTGCACCGTCTGGTCGAACGTCTACATGGTCGCCGCGCTGCGCCCCGGCGAGGTGTTCCTGGTGCACGGCGGCGGGGGCGGCATCGGCACGTTCGCGATCCAGCTCGCCGCGGCCACCGGCGCCCGCGTCTTCACCACCGCCGGGTCGGAGGCCAAGCGCGAGCGCTGCCGCGAGCTGGGCGCGGAGGTGGCGATCGACTACCGCGCCGAGGACTTCGTCGAGGTGGTCCGCGAGCACACCGACGGCGCCGGGGCGGACGTGGTGCTCGACAACATGGGCGCCAAGTACCTGGGCCGGAACGTCGACGTGCTGGCGGACTCGGGCCGGCTGGTGATCATCGGCATGCAGGGCGGGGTCAAGGCCGAGCTCAACATCGCCCAGCTGCTCGGCAAGCGGGGCGCGGTGATCGCCACCGCGCTGCGCTCGCGGCCGGCCGAGGACAAGGCCCGCATCTGCGCCTCGGTGGTCGAGCACGTGTGGCCGCTGGTGGCCGACGGCTCCGTGGCGCCGGTGGTCGGCAGCGTGCTGCCGGTCGAGGAGGTCGCCGAGGCGCACCGCAGGCTCGACGGGGACAACGTCGGCAAGGTGCTGCTCACGTTCTGACCGGTGGTGGTGGTTTCGAGGCTCGGCCGCGGGCGGCCTCGCACCTCAACCACCGGCGCCCGGTGGTTGAGGTGCGAGCGCAGCGAGCCCGCCGGTGGTTGAGGTGCGAGCGCAGCGAGCCCGCCGGTGGTTGAGGTGCGAGCGCAGCGAGCCCGCCGGTGGTTGAGGTGCGAGCGCAGCGAGCCCGCCGGTGGTTGAGGTG